>DATFRK010000240.1:0-4380 GCA_035263325.1 Pyrinomonadaceae bacterium
CGTAATCCCGATGAGAAAGATGCATTAATTCATATTCCCGGCGCCGGGCCCACGCTGGCTGAGACGTTGGGAATTGAAGAACGAGCTGATCGAATTGCCGGACTGGGGAGTTTTGGACGCGTCAATTATATGCGTTCGCAAGATTCACCATTCGAGGCTCTCATGCGTTTCAATGAACTGCAACGCGTACCGCCACTCGAACGCAGTCCGTTTGAAGGAACAATCACAAATCGTCCCCTCATTGATGAGAACACTCTAAATTTTGAGGTCCAGCCAAATTATTTTCGGCAAAGCGATAACAAGGTTCTAACCGCACTTACGATCCAGGCCAACAATAGCGAGTTGGTGTTCAAGGACATTGGGGGCTTGCCGACAGCACGCCTGAATATTATCGGCCAGGTGAAATCAGTGGCTGAGGAGCGGGTGGGCAAGTTTGAAGACTCAGTTACCACCACGGGGACGGCGCAGGAACTGAGTGAGTTACGCAATCGAAAATCGGCCTATGCGAAGGCTCTAATACTTGAACCGGGTCGCTATCGACTAGATGTTATCGTGCGGGACATCGATTCAGGAGCGGCTGGCATTCAACATGTCAGTTTGAATGTGCCAAAGTTCTCCTCGGATCAGCTTTCTGCATCCAGTCTGGTGTTAGCAGCCAAACTTGAAAGCACAGCCGGAAGTGTGGCGGTGACACCGTTCACGATTGGTACCACCAAGGTTATCCGAAATCTTTCCGGTGAGTTCACGCGCAATCAACCAGTAGGCGTTTATCTCCAACTCTACAACGCGGCGATAGATCAAACTACGTTACGACCCGCTGTCGAGGTGGAGTACGTGTTGTCGCAAGATGGTAAGGAGTTAGGGAAACAAAAAGAGGATTGGCGAGAAATCAACGACGCTGGTCAACGCCTGACCTTGACGCGACTATTTGATACTCGTTCTTTGTCACCCGGCGAATATCAAATTCAAGTGCGCATCAAGGATACGATCACGAGCCAGGCAATTTCTCCGAGCGCCAGGTTCACGATCGTGCCGTAGCCCGTGATGCCATGGCCTTGCGCCATTGGTATCTACCGGTCACTGCTATAGTGGAGACTCTCCTCGATTCAGGATGCCATGGCCTTGCGCCATGGTCCTTCACGTTTCTCGCTGCTCAAAATTGTAGCAATGAACGTGAAACTCCACGGCACAAGGCCATGGCATCAACGGAGGGATCTGCCTCTCTTTTTAGCTGCTAACGTGAGGACCACGGCGCAAGGCTGTGGCATCAAGGGAAGTCAGCTATTTCTCACTTGTCTGGCGTCTGACTGTCTCCAGCTTTGTATTCCCCTGCACCGGATTCCCACGCCGGTCAATTACTTCCACCTCGAAGCCCGGATAGGAATGACGAAAACGGGTCTCTTTCCACGTCTCCACCGTGATGTCGCTGTCCGCCGCTCGATGGTATCCGTACTGCGGCAAACCCTCGCGATCGCCACGCACATCAGTGCCACGCAAATGCATAATGCGCACACGAAAGCCTTCGATTCGGCTTATCTTTCTCTCTACATTGGCTACAGACGACATTTACTTGTTCATTTTCAATGATGCGCGAATGAACTCTTCCAGTTGCCGCACATATCCGTCCCCTGCTGCACCAAACACATTGTGACCTGCACCAGGAAAGATTAGCAGCTTCTTAGGACCAACAGCAGCGGCAAACAGGACCTGCGCTTCTTCTGTGGGAATTATGGTGTCTGGCTTACCATGAGTTATCAATACGGGCGCGTGAACGCTCTTCAACTTCCGCGCCGATTCAAAACGATTCCGACCAAGAAAATGCAACCAGTGCGGCAACCAGGGAAGGTGATAAGAAGCAACCGCACTGCCACTACTAAACCCTGACTCCAGGATCAGCGCCCCGCAAGGATGTCGCGACGCCACATCAGTAGCTATCGCTGTACCTAACGATTGACCGTAGAGGACCACCTTACCAGGCGCAGCGCTCTTGTTTCCCAACACGTAGGCCAACGCAGCATCACCATCCGCATAGAGACCTGACTCCGCACCGGCCTGGCCACCACTTAGGCCATAACCCCGGTAATCAAACAACAGCACATTGAATTTGTGCTCGGACAATTCTTCGGCAAACCAGGCCACATCAGCTACGTTGCCGTTGTTACCGTGGAAATAGATTATGGTCGCATGGCCGGATTCCTTTTGCTCGGGAAATACAAGCCATGGAGTCGAGTTGAGTCCGCGGCAGTGAACCAAACATCTTCCGCTTCTTCGCGATAAGGATTATCAGCGTTGCTGGCTCGCACGGGATGGAAAGTCAAGGCGAGTTCAACGGTGCGCAGCAGGAAGACAAACGCGACACAACTCATTAGTAACGCGACGACAAAGGTAATGAGCCTGCGACGCGTCAACAATCTGCGAAAACCTGCCATGATTCAGTAATACGTTGGACCTGGCCCATGCAGTTCCGCAACAAATACCACCAACGGCAGTTGCTGGATGGTTCAAGTCCTTTCTAAAAGCAACCGCTCCACTCTCTACAACAAATACCACCAACGGCGTGGGCGCCAGAACCGTGACGGTCTGCCCATTCTGAGTCCCAGCGAACTGAATGCTAGAATCAACCTGCATGACCGAAATGACTCATCTCGCAGGCTTAACCCAGTCAGAACTTGTCTCCTTCGTCGAGGCGAGTGGTGAACCCGCATACCGCGGCCGACAGCTATTCGCTGCGTTGCAACACCGGCGCCTGCGTAGCTTTGACGAAATGACCGACTTGCCAAAACAGTTTCGCGAACAGCTGACCCAAAACGCCAAAGCCTCAAGTCTCACTGTAACGTCACGCTATATCTCCGCAGACGGAACGCGCCGCTACTTAATGAAGACCCACGACAACCTGCCAGTCGAAACCGTTTTCATTCCCGAAGAGCGACGTGACACCATCTGCTTCTCGTCCCAATCAGGCTGTCCGCTGCAATGCACCTTTTGCCTGACTGCCCAACTCGGCTTGTTGCGCTCGTTGACGGCCGGTGAGATTGTCGAGCAGATCGTGATTGCTCTTAACGATGCTTACGGCGTCGGTGTAAAACCACCACGCGGCACTAACCTCGTCGGCATGGGTGCAGGTGAGCCTTTTCTGAATTTCGATTCGTTGTTGAAGGCGTTACGCATTATGGCCAGTCCGGAGGGACTGCACATTGTGCCGAATCGGGTAACAGTTTCCACCGCCGGCGTTGTGCCGCGCATTCTCGAGCTGGCCACAATTCCAGATCGTCCCCACCTGGCCATCTCCCTGGCAGCGCCGACAGACGAACTCCGTAACGAGCTGATGCCCATCAATAAGAAGTGGCCGTTGGAGACTCTGCTCAACGCCTGCAAGGAATTTGAGCGAACACTGCGGCCCGGTGAGCGGTTCACTTTTGAATACGTGATGCTGGATCGCGTCAATGATAACGAGGAACAGGCGCGGCAACTCGCCAACCTGCTGAATCGTCACGAACTAAAGGCTAAGGTAAATCTGATCCCGCACAACCCGGCCGACCCCTTGCCATATCACCCTTCACCCGAAGGAAAGGTGGAACAGTTCCGCCAAATCCTGGAGTCGAAGGGGATTCACACTTACGTACGTCGTCCACGAGGGCGAGACATTTTCGCTGCCTGCGGGCAACTCGCGGCGCGAGAGCAAACTCCTATTACCCACAACGAGACAAGCCCGACGGAGCTTAAATAGATGACCGCATTATTTCGCCTGACATTGCTAACTACACTGTTACTGCTTCCTGTTAGTCTCTACTCAACGCCGGTGCCGCAAACCGCCGCCGATGTGCAGGTGAGTGGGGCGATCAAGCCCGATAAGGTAAAGAAAAGTAGTACCACTCGAGGCCTGGTAGTGCTCGACATCCCTGCTAGTTTGCATGTGCAGTCCAACAAGCCGGCTGACAAGTACCTGGTGCCGACGAAGTTGGAGCTAGAGGCGCCCGATGGAATTAAAATTGGACCAGTGACCTACCCGCGGGCCATTGTCCGCAAGCTAAAATTTTCCAAGACAGCCCTGACGGTCTATGAAGGGCGTGCACTTTTTCGCTTTAATGTGACCGTGCCCGCCAACTACAGTGGTTCCTCAGGCGAGATCAGAGGGAAGATACGTTTCCAGGCGTGCAACGAAGATGCGTGCTTCCCCCCGCTGACCAGGGAAGTAAAGATGTTGCTTAACGTGGAATAATCGGCAGTCCGAGCTTCGTGCTTCGTGCTTTGTGCTTTGTGCTTTGTCTTTGTGCTTTGTGCTTTGTCCTTCGTGCTTCGACGAGCTTCTTTAGAGCATCGAATTAGTTCGGGAATGCGGATCGCCGGTATCCCACCAACGGCAGTTGGTGGTCCCTTCAC
>DATFRK010000241.1:0-4775 GCA_035263325.1 Pyrinomonadaceae bacterium
GGGCTACGAGATCGATGGGCTGGTGGTGAAAGTGAACTCGATTGCTTTGCAGGATGAGTTTGGGACCACGCAAAAGGCGCCGCGCTGGGCCATCGCTTACAAGTATCCGGCGCGCCAGGCTTCGACCAAGGTGCTGTCGATCGTGGTCCAGGTGGGACGAACTGGAGCGCTCACACCGGTAGCGAACCTGGAACCAGTGTTCCTGGCCGGCACGACGGTATCCCGGGCCACTTTGCACAACGAGGATGAGATCAAACGACTCGGTCTGAAGATCGGGGATTGGGTCTTGATTGAGAAGAGTGGCGAGATCATTCCGAAAGTCTTAAGTGTCATTACCTCCAAGAGGACGGGAAAGGAAAAGGAGTTTGAGCCGCCCACCGTTTGTCCAGTCTGTGGGGGAGCGATTTCCCGGCCGGAAGGTGAAGTGGTAGCGCGTTGTGTGGCTGCCGACTGTCCGGCGCAACTCGTCGGTCGATTGTTGCATTTTGCTTCGCGCCGGGCTATGCGAATCGAGGGTCTGGGAGATGTGCTGGCAATCCAGCTTGTAGACACCAAGCTGGTGAAAGACGTCGGCGATTTGTATGAACTGACGCTGGAACAACTGGCCGATTTGCCGCGGATGGCGACCAAGTCAGCGTCGAATCTGATCTCTCAGATCGAGGCGAGTAAGTCACGGAGCCTGACCAATCTAATCTATGCCCTGGGCATCCGCCACGTGGGGGAAAGAACAGCCGGCATTCTCGCCGAACATTTTCGCTCGTTGAAAAACTTGAGCGAAGCATCGGTCGAGCAGTTGGATGACATTCCAGAAATCGGTTTGACGGTTGCGCAAAGCGTGCGCGACTGGTTCGACGACGAAGGGAACGTCAAACTTTGTGAGCGACTTAAACTCGCGGGCGTTAGCACCGAAGCTGAAAGTAAGGGGGCCGGCGACATCGACGAACGGTTCCTGGGTAAGACATTTGTACTGACGGGAACGCTCGCCGGATTTACCCGCGATCAAGCACAACATCTGATCACGTTGCGTGGCGGAAGAGTTAATTCGTCAGTAAGTAAGAAGACCGATTACGTAATCGCGGGAGAAGAGGCTGGGTCAAAACTAGAGAAAGCGGAGTCCCTTGGGGTGACGGTGTTAGATGAGTCGCAATTTAAGAAGATGTTAGACCAATAAGTAACCCGGAGCGTTAGAGCTAGTGTCAAAGACTCAACCCATCTCATTCTCCCCGAGAATGAGTCGAATTGAGTTTTTGACAGGGGCTCGGTACGACCGGATACTATCGTCAATCTTGATGAAATCTGAGTTCTCCAATCTCAAGCGAGTTGACCGTAGCATCCCGTCGCTACCGCTCAGGGTTCTTTATTGATATACAATCCGAACCAAATATTGTTCAGCGGAGAATATTATCTTGAGCAGTGCACCGACAAAGCCCGACAAACTCGAACTTATGTACACAATTTTTTGTGATGACGTACGACTCGAGGCCGGCAACAAATTATCGTTCATGGGTGTGTTTCAAAACATCATGGTCCAACAACTACCAGTCTCGTTAATAAAGTTCGCCGTCGTCAATCATTGGCGTGGCGAAGGCGGATACCTTTCAGAGGTCAGAATCCTGACCCCTGATCGGCAGCAACCAATTGTCGTGTCGCAACCGACGCGACTCGACGTCGCTCGCGGCGGCTTCGCTGACAATATTAGTTTTTTCGTAAACGTCACCTTCCCAGCTGCAGGGCAATACTGGGTGCAGACGTTGGTGGATTCGAATCTGTTTGAAGAATTGCCCCTGACGATAGCGGACGTCAGTGAGCCTCAGGCCTTAGGTATTTCGGAAGCTGTCAATTGACTGTTCCATTAAGGCTCAACCGCATGGGCATCGATATTGAAGAGTTTGATCTTCGAATTAAGGGTGGTGGCTTTTATCCCCAGTAGTCTTGCAGCCCGGGCTTGATTGCCGGCAGTTTCGGTTAGGGCCATCTTGATCAGATGCGTTTCAAACCGCTGGACTTCGTCGTAGAAATTAATTCCCGCCAGGATATCCACCGGTTTTAACTTGGTCGCCTCTTCCGTAAAGGCCTTGTCACGGGCCAAAGTTTCTGCCTCGCTCAACAGGGCATCCGCGAGATCGATGACGCGCTTAATGCGGTCACGGGCAGGCCGTTCAGCGAGTTTCAGTCTAATCGTGTTCTCGGGCAACTGGGTCGAACCATTTCCAGGATGCGTACCGCTCGTTTCCAATAGAGCTGCTTGATCGACGTTCATTAATGCTCCCCCTTCGACTTTCGACTTCGATTGGCAAACACGAGGACTGGGGATTCCTACTAGCAAAACACCAAGGTTAGAGGTTCCGTGGCAACAATTTGAAAAGATCCCTGTTATGAAGACACAAAAAAGGCGAGCCTATTAACAAGGCTCGCCGATTTCTTTGCCTGGTGCGGATGAGAGGACTTGAACCTCCACGATGTCACCATCACAGGCTTCTGAGACCTGCGCGTCTGCCAGTTCCGCCACATCCGCAAATTGTGGGTACGTCATTATGCGAATGCCTTTAGGGAGTGTCAAGAACGCCTTTCTTACTCCCTATGACTGGCAGAAAGCGCTTCTTGCCAGACCTCTAATTCCAGCGCCCACGCCAATCTCGGGAAGAGCCTCGACGCCAGTCTCGAGAAAAGCGGTGTCGGTTAAAGTCTCGGTCTCGCCGTCCTTGAAAGCGTCGGAACTCGTCGTGTCGATTGCGGTTGTGACGCCACCAAGAGGAACGATCGTTTCGCCAGTCGGAGTTTCGCCAATTGCCGTTGCGGCCGTCCCTGTTTCGCCAATGGTCATTTCGCCAGTCGCTAAACCGGCGATCATTCGCAAACGTATCCCGCCGCGGACCACGACCATCCCAGCGTCCGTCGCGGGCGTCATGGCCATTGACAAACTTGTCGTTCTTCTTCGAACCGAAACCTGAAAAATCCCTGTCCTTGTCTCGACCGCGCCCTTGTCCCAAAGCTACTACCGGCACACTAAGCGCGATGAGAACCCCCAGTACTGCTACCCGTAAAACGTTCGTCGAATTCGAAAGTTTCATAAAGATCTCCTTAATCCGGTAGACTTGCCCTCAAACAACAAGTATTAACAATCGCTATGCCGGAGTCGGGGTGACGGTCTGCCGCCCGGGGTGTCCAGCGGGGCCTCCTTGTTATAGGATAGGGGAGTTTCGACTTAACCCTTTGGTTTTTAACGGTTGCGACCCTGTTGTTGTGATTTCCTTTCTTTCTGATTACCGATATCTATGACCGCTCAAAGCAGGGGTGACGAGGCTCTCCGCCAACGATTTGCAGACATCAGTACACGTATTCGTGTTGCGGCCGGTCGGGCCAATCGCCCACCGAGTGACATCAAACTGATCGCAATTACTAAGACTCAGCCTGCCTCCTTAATAAGAGAGGCCCTGGCCCTCGGGGTCTCGGATTTCGGCGAAAACCGCGTCCAGGAAGCAGAACCGAAAATCTTGGAGGTGGGCCGGCACACGACACGCTGGCATTTAGTGGGGCACCTGCAGGCTAACAAGGCGCGCCGGGCGGTCAAGTTGTTCGACGTAATCCACTCGCTCGACTCACCTGAACTAGCCCATCGTCTAGATCGTTTGTGTCAAGAAGAGGGGCGGGAGTCGTTGTCAGTTCTAATTCAGGTTGATCTTGGTCACGAAGCAACAAAGACGGGCATCGACCCGGACCAGCTTCCCAAACTGACGGAACGACTGGCAACCTGCGAGAATCTAAAGCTGGTTGGGTTAATGACGCTGCCGCCTTTTTTTGAAAACCCGGAGGACACGCGTCCGTTCTTTCGCAACCTTCGTGAACTTCGGGACGACCTGGCGCGGCAGGGACACTTTAGTGATCACCCGGGTGAACTCTCAATGGGCATGACCCACGACTTCGAAATAGCAATTGCCGAAGGGGCGACCATGGTGCGAATCGGCACCGCAATCTTTGGCGAACGACAAAAGGTTTCTCGGCCTACGGTAGACTAATCCAGCATGTTAATTATCGATCGTATCTTCGAGTTTTTTTACATGATGGTCATCGCGATCATCGTAGTAGTAGTTCTCCTCATGATCCTTCGTTTGATCGCGAATGCGGCTGATCTGAATCCCTTCGCCTGGCATGCGCGGACTATTCGCAGGTTAACCGACGGGTTCATCATGCCGGTGCGTAGGAGTCTGGTGGCTTTCGGAGTCGATCCAAAGTTCGCGCCAATACTCGTCATTTTAATCGCGATATTGCTTGGCTGGTTTGGCTTGCGATTGGCGGGCGCAATTCAGATGACCAGCAAGGGACTGCTGCTGAGCATACAGACCGCGGCCCCCGTTTTGGCGCTGGGATATATTCTTTATGGCCTGGTCTCGATCTACATCCTGTTGATTTTGATCAGAATAATTTTTTCGTGGGGAATGGTGAGCTATTCCAATCGCATCATGCGTTTCTTGGTCGACACAACTGAACCGATGCTTGGACCTTTACGTCGAATGCTACCTACATTGGGGCCCATGGATATTTCACCGATCGTTGCCTACTTGATCCTTTGGCTGTTTCAACAGGCAATCGCTGGTACTTTGCTGCAAGGCTTTTCGTAAGCACTGGAACCCGTGATCGAATATACGCTGAATAACGAAAGCGTCGTTTTCAAAGTGCAGGTGGTGCCGCGCGCTTCGCGAACAGAAGTAGTTGGCGCCCATAACGGCGCCTTGCGGGTGCGGCTTACCGCCCCACCGGTCGACGGCGCCGCTAAC
>DATFRK010000242.1:0-7860 GCA_035263325.1 Pyrinomonadaceae bacterium
AAGTTTCCCGGCGCCCAGGTGGGGTTTGTCTTTGCTGACGAACAAGTTTCTAACGGTGCGCTGCGATACCAGTCCGGTTCGGTAGCGACTGGCGTCGCTGATCTACAAACCAATACTCCGCTCAAGACTTCCGACCGTTTACTGGCAGGCAGCATTGGCAAAACCTTTGTGGCAGCTTTGACTATGCTCCTGGTCCAGGACGGCAAATTGAACCTCGACGAAAAGATTGAACGTTGGCTGGGAAATGAAACGTGGTTTGCCAAATTACCGAACGCGAAGGACATCACCTTGCGCATGCTTCTGAATCATTCGAGTGGCATACCTAATCACGTCGACGAGCCGAGATTTCTAAAGGCAGTCTTGAAGGGTGGTAACCAGGATATCAAGTACGAAGAGCTGGTTGGATTTGTGCTGAATAAGAAGCCACTATTCGCTGCCGGTCGGGGCTACAGCTATGCCGATACCAACTACATTTTGGTCGGTTTGATTGTAGAGAAAGTAACGGGCAAGAAGCTTTACGAACAAATAATAGACAGAATTCTCAAACCCAACGGACTCGACCGCACGATCCCATCCGACGCGATCACTTTGCCTGAGGTGGCTAATGGTTACCTTGACGGCAAACCAGTGATCGTGAAGGGCAAGTTCACAATCAATCCACAATGGGAATGGGCTGGTGGCGGTTTTGCCTCAACTGCGGAGGACCTGGCCCGTTGGGCCACGCTGCTGTATGGCGGTCGAATTCTTAGCGAGACCAGTCTTGAACAGATGATGAGCAGTACAACAGTTGGCGAAGGCGCCGACTATGGTCTTGGTGTGATGACGACGCCGAGCAAGTGGGGCAAGAGTATTGGCCACGACGGTGAATTCCCCGGGTATTTGTCTGACATGCGCTATTACCCGAAGTACCAACTGGCGGTGGTCTTCATGGTAAATTTTGATCAGACGAAGGAATTGAATAGCCTTCTCTCCTCGGCTGTTGACGATTTTGCCGGCGTCATCATTGGCGAAATCTCGCCCCACCGTCTCTCAACTGAGAATCAGGCCAAGCTGCAGCAGTTGACGGAGCACTGGCTCAATCTGATCGATACGGGCAAGTATCCTGAGAGTTGGGAGCGACTGACGGCGAAGTTAAAGGCCAATCATCCGCAACAGACTTGGCGGGCGACGCTTCATCCTGTTCGAGAAAAAGTGGGCAACTTCAAATCACGCAAGCTCAAGGGCATCAGCTATTCCGATCCGCAAACTGAAACTGTGGTGGTTGACTTTGAGACTTCGTTCAGCAAGTTTGCGAATGCGAGCGAAAGAGTAGTACTGGAGTTAGAAAACGGCGATTGGCACGTTGCCAGCTATTCGATACATTACGATCACTAGAGCACCTGGGTAGGACCGGCTGCAGTCCAAAGTCCAACATCCAATGTTCAAAGTCTGCTGACCGGAATAGACTCGAGACTTTGGACTTTGGACTGCAGCGTCTCTATTGGAACGGAACCCTTGGCACCTTCGCGGCGCAGGACGTATCAAGCCCAGCAACTGATCCCTTATCAATCAGGCCGTCAATCATCGCGCTGATGCACTTGTCAGCACTCCCGATCGGATGACCGTTATTACGAACCACAACGTGTACACCATTTTTCAACCCACGTAGAACTTCTGTCCCACCCGCCGGCGGTGTTACCGGATCAAACTCTCCTGACAGGAGCAATGTCGGAATAGCAGACTTTGTAGGCTGCCGGTGTTGCGGCGACACTCTTCCCTTGGGCCAAACGGTGCAAGCGGCGATTTGTTGACGCAGTCGATAGTCACCACCAAAAGTACCTGCCGCCAACGAGCCAATGTCTTGAGGTAAATACGGCACATCCTCGGTACATGAGACGGAAAGAAAGAATCCGGCCGCTAGTCGTCCGCCACTGACCAGCAGTCTTGTGTTGAGCGCGGTTGTTGCCAGCGACTGCTCATTGTTCTCGCTAAGAGTCTTCACCAGGCTCGGCGCGCGAGCTGCTGCTTCGGGTGAATAGAGAACACTGCGAAACGCTTCGGCAAAAAGACCGCGCGTCAGCTTCACCCTACTGGCGACTGTGTTGTTGCCCGGCGGGATCGTCAAAAATAGGGGACTATTTTCTAAACGTTCCAATAAGCGGCGAAAATCTTGGTCGAGAGTGGGATAGTTTCGGGCACAATCAACGTCGTTCAGGCATCGTTGGACCAGTTGGCCCCAGGCTTCTTCACCGGCGCGCGCATGCGACTCAGGAGAAGCCAGCGAAGGTGGTACCACGCCCTTAAGAGTGACCGTGCGTAGTGCAGCGGGGTGGCGCCGCATATAGACCTGGGCAACGCGTGTTCCGTATGACGTGCCGTAGAGGTTGATCTTTTTATACCCCAGGGCCCGTCGCACTTCGTCCAGGTCATCGACCGCAATTTCAGTGGTGTAGAGGCGCAGGTCAGCGTTCTGTTCAAGTCGCTGACGGCAGGCGCGTAATGACTTGACGTCAAGAAAATCGGCACTCAGCACTCCCGACTCATCGGGTTCGGCTAACTCCGGGCAGGTAAGCGCGGCTGACTTGCCGGTGCCGCGTAGGTCTATCAGGACCAGGTCGCGCGTTTGACGCACATTGGCGAAGACGTTGCTGTAGAAACGGGCGTTGAAGGACGGTGCGTCACCTGGACCACCCTGCAAGAAGACCAGGGGATCGGGTTTGTGTGAAGAACCCACGGCATCGAGTACGATTACCGAAAGATCCACCTGCCGGCCGAGTTTGGTCTCCCGGTTTTCCCAGACGCGATAGGTGCCGCAATGCGCTGGACCAGTGACGCCTTCGACCGTGCAGGGACTAAGGGCAATTTGAGTTACCAACAATGCGAGCGCCGCAATCATTTAGTCTCATTCTCCCCACGCTTTTACCTGGAGATCAGCGAGTTGTTGAAATTTTATTCAGGCTGCTGCTTTGGATCTTCACTTCGGCCAGGCTCCTCTAAGGGTCCAGACTCAGAAGGTGCGGTGTGAGTGGCTCTGAATTCACCGCTGGCAATAAAGGTAACTGTGTCCCAAGCATTATGAATTCCGATGAAGAGCAGCAACAAGGCTACCGCAGCAATCAGGAAAAGCGAACGCTCAGGAAATCCGGGGAGCAGCAGCGATGAGACTAGTAGGATCGCATAGGCGCTCGTGGGCAGCTCTGTATGCCATAGCCAGTCCTGCCAAACGGGTTTGTAGCCGGATTGACTCTTAGCTCTTCGTATGACGATGACACCGTAGATAACCCCCAACAAGCCACAAGTACCAAGGGCCAAACTAACCATCGTTAGTGAGTGCCACGGCGCACTCAGAATTGCCGAGATGAGGAGCGCGGCGCAGAAGTGCACGATCGTTGGTGTGCCGAAGGCGCCGATTTCGCGTGACGTGCTGGGCAGAGTTGAATCAGCTGCGAGGGCCATCACGACGAACTGCAGACCTGTTAAAGCCGCACCAGAGGAGCCAATGATGACGTAATAACTTTCCCAGGCTGCGAGTGCTTCGTGTGCTCCTTGCATTTGGAAACCATCCGCAGATTACACAGATTTAAATCGACTCAGTTTTTAGCGCCGGCCTTGAGGAGCATCTCGACGATACGGCCCTCGACCAGGTCAGCATTACTGATCTGTTTGTTCTCATGGACCAAACGCGCGAGTTTTAGTGCTGTTTCACCGGCGTTGTTCTTCAGATCAACCGACGCGCCCTTGCCCAGGAGAAACTCCACCCCGGCCATCTGCCCCACCTTCGCCGCGATCATTAACGCAGTGTAGCCCTGGTTATCCTGGGCATTCACTTTTGCGCCCCGGTCAATCAGCAACTGCATTACGTCGTCAGGTACAAATCCTTCGTTATTTGCCGCGAGCATTAACGGGGTCCTACCGCTCGCGTCGCGAGCATCTACATCGAGAGTTGGATACGTTGCGAGTATGGCGGCGACGATTTTTTGGCGCAGACCGGCCACCGCCAGGTGAAACGCTGTTTGTAACTGGGTATTCCGGGGCTCGATTGCCGCTTTATGAGCCAGCAGAACTGTCGCCGCTTCGCTGTTGTTACTCGATACTGCCAACATCAAGGCCGTTTCTCCATTGATGTTGAGAGCGTTCAAATCAGCGCCCTTGTCAACCAGGAAAGTCAAGACATCGACGCGTCCATAACCATACTCTACCGTCAGCATCACCGGCGTAGCACCCACATGATCGCGACTATTGATATCCGCCCCCGCCGCGACGAGGTTCTTTACTTCGGCAAAGTTGCTGGTCGTAGCAGCACGCAACAAAGCGAAGTTCGTGGTGGCGGTAATCAGATCTCCCTGGCTCTTGTATTCCTTCTTCGAGTGACCGCCGCGAGCCAGGATCGTCTTGGCGATATCGGTGTTGCCAGCACTGACTGCGTGGTCCAGGGCCGTGGCGCCTTCTGCGTCTCGTAGGTTTAGATCGACGCCCTTCTCCAGTAGGAGATTGAGGATGTCCGGCTTGGTCTTTTCGGCAGCGATCATCAGTGCCGAAATTCCCTTGTTGTTCTGCCAGTTGACGTCGATGCCTTTTGCTAACAGTAACCGAACGATATCAACGGGACCCTGCCAGACTCGGGCGCTTATTAGCAGCGCGTTATCACCGGCACGATCACTGGCCTTTATGTCGGCGCCACGATCCAGTAACAGTTTGACAACCTCCGGATGCGAGATCACACCGCCGGCTTCCGACATGTACTGCACCACCGAATAGAGCAGTGGTGTCTTGCCATCTTTGGCCTTGGCGTTGAGCTCCGCCCCTTTGCTCAGGAGGAGCTCGATCATCGGCACTCGCTGCGCCGGGTTATAACGATGATCCATAGTCACAGCCTTCATCAACGCGGTCTGACCTTCATCATTTATCGCATTGACATCGGCCCCGGCTGCCAGGAGCAGCTGTAGCGTCTCCAACGAAGCACCACTGGCAGCCGCCATCAAGACCGTGTCGCCCGGCTGTTCAGAGTCTCGCGCGCTTGCCTGAGCTCCCTTGGCCAACAACAGTTTGACGACCTCAGGTTCGGCGTATCGCGCCGCGCCCAGAATTGCCGCATCATGATGGGCATGAATATCGGCGCGGCGTTCTATAAGTAGTTTGATGATGGCCGTGTATTCTGGTCCGTGTTCATGCGCTGCCTCCGTTAGCGCAGTGTTGCCCATCTCGTCCGCCGCATTAACATCTGCGCCTTTGTCGAGCAGTAACTTCACCAGACTTGCGTCGGGCCAGTTGATAGCGTACTGCAACGCGAAGTAGCCGTTGTTGTCATCATGGGCGTTAACGTTTGCCCCTTGATTTAGCAGCGTGTTGATCTTAGCCAGGTCACGTTTCTGAACTGCGTCGAGAAACTCTTTATCAATCGGTCGCTGTTGGGCCCCGGCGAGAGGGCTACAACTCAGGAGAAGGATGAGTAGGGACAGCGATCTGTTCATTGACAGGAAGCGGCGGTAATTGGAGATCGACTTGAGTAGCAGCATAGATGCGATATTGAATGCTATGAGAGATCTGCCAGTAGCAGGGCGAAGTTGCACTAGCAGCTGATTATGAATAACACCGACGAGCGTTTATGAATAATGCCGCCGACGTTTATGAATAATGCCGACGTGGTCGCATTCTAGCCGACGGTGCAAAGGTAAGGCTAGGGTATTGGTTTTACGTTGGGAGGGATTTGGATACCCCGGGCTTTAGCCTGGGGAGCTTTCAACTTCAACCTAAATCTGCGGCAGCCCGTCTGGTCAGGTGGAAATTGAAGGACCACCGGCTGAAGCCGGGTGGTATCTCGCAAAATTGAAGGGGCTTGTGTAGGTGGAAATTGAAGGACCACCGGCTAAAGCCGGGTGGTATCCGCCACCCCTACCAAGCTCGATGTGTTGTTATTATGCCTGTCGTCGCACGCGCCCGGTAAAGTAAAAATACAAACTCGTCAGTACCAGCACGACAAGCAAAAATAGTTCAATCCGCTTTACGCTGCCCATAATCAACTCCGAACTTGCACTAAACCAGTAGCCAAGCGCGAAGAATAAGCTCGTAAAAAACAGACATCCGAGCCCATCGATCAACGCAAACCTGAATGCAGATAATTTACGGGTACCTGAAAAAATCATGGTTGCGATTCGTGTTCCATAAATAATGTGGGACGAGGGTACTTGCCAATCACCAAACCGGGAGGTCAGCTTTTCCGCCACTGGTCCAGCCTTAGCGTAAATCCTACTCCCCTGGATCTCTTCTGAATAGTAACGTCCTGCCAGAAACCAGCCCCAGTCACCGAAGAAGGCTCCAGCGGTGGCGCACAGAATCGCCAGTTCCACGTTCACATAACCTAGATGGGCGAGCACGCCAGTCATTACCGGAACAACGTCAGCCTCAATTGCTGCCGCCAGGAAGACCGCGATTAATCCATAATGGAGCAAAAATACTTGCACGTCTTTGGAGTGCGGGGACTCGTCACCGCTTTGTGATCGAAGATCTTTGATTCAAGTATCGATCCCAAAGCGGTGACGAGTCACCTCACTCCAAAGTGCCGCAAGGTCCATGCCAAGTCCGCGAACCCACGCAGCAGGCTCTCTACAGTCCTTTAAGGCTGTGGCGTTTGTGCGTAAAAAGCAAACTAGACACAGTGAAAAAGCGTTTGCAAAGGGTTTTGGCTGGCCCAATTAGTGGGGCTTTCTGTCTCCTGCTACTCCCGTTCCGATGGCATACCTGTTGCCAATGTCTGAGGTTGGTTGGACAGATCATTTATAAGTTGGAGTGATGAGGAATAATTAGATGAAGAGTTTCATGTCAATTTCGTTGGGAGCCCTGCTCCTTTTGGGAATCTCCGCAGCCGGTGCTCAGTCAGCCTTAGGGGCAGACCAGCATGGTGCAGTTAAAACGCACCATCACAAGCATCACAAGCATCACCGACACAACAAGGGACATCAGCGTCACGTGCCGCATTCGGCATCGCTGAGCAAAGAAAGCTATTAAGTCCGTTAGCCAACTGCGCCGGCAAACGCATTGATGTCTGTGCGGCATCGACTCTCTCCCCAGGAAAATTGTAGTGAATGTCTTCTCGCTTACTCCAATAGTCAGTCGAGCGGTTAGTCATGTTGGCAGAGCCTCCCCAAGTTGACACTGTAGACTTCTGTCTTTAGGGCAATGCAATCAGTCAGAACCTTTCGACATCAGCGGGCACATTCGCTCAACAGATCTCGGCATAACACTCAACCCACACTAGCGAAGCTGGAGTCCTGGGTCAGACGCTATGGCTCAAATTCGAGCTCTTACGTGCTGCTCGAAGGCTCGAAGCGGTATTTCACTACACCGGGTGTTGATGGCTTTCTTGCTTATCAGATGTGCGCGGGCGTGGCGGTAATTGCCGGTGACCCCGTGTGTCGCCAGCAGCAGGAACCGCTCCTGATTGAAGAGTTCGTCCAGGCGATGAATGGGCAGCCGATCTGTGCGTATCAAGTTTCGCCAACATCGCTGGCAGGATTCCGGAGCTGTGGTTTCGCAGACGTGCAGGTAGGGAAAGAAGCAGTCTTCGATCTGAGTCGCTTTACGCTAGCAGGCGGTGAGATGGAGTTGGTGAGGGCGGCGACCAACAAGGCCAAGCGCGAGGGAGTAGTAGTAACGGAACACAACCCCTTCGCTGCGGATGCGGAATTGGTGAACCAGGAACTGCGCGAAGTTTCTGCAGAGTGGCTGCAGAGCAGAGGCGAGCGAGAATTGGGTTTTCTCCTTGGATCTTTGGGAATGGACCAGGTCTCGGCTAAGCGCTACTTTCTGGCCCGTTCAGGGAAGGGGACTGGACGAATCGAAGGCTTTATCGTTTGTGAGCCAATCTACGCACGTAACGGCTAC
>DATFRK010000243.1:0-3633 GCA_035263325.1 Pyrinomonadaceae bacterium
CGCTCTACTTTGGTTCCCGGCGCAAGGGTGGCAGCGGTGGCGTCGATCTCTATCGTTCCCGATTCGTGAACAACAAATATCAAGAGCCAGAGAACCTTGGTCCGGCAATCAATACCGCCTTCGACGAATTTGAGCCCTACATCGCGCCCGATGAGCGCTACCTGATCTTTATGGCGGGAGGGAGACCGGAGGGACTCGGCGGCTACGATCTGTACGTCAGCTACAACCGAAACGGTCAATGGACGAAGGCGCAAAACCTCGGCCCGCCGATCAACTCTGCGGCTGACGAACTCTCGCCGAAGATATCGCCTGACGGAAACTATTTCTTTTGGTGCAGCTCACGCAGCGCTATCGACAAACCAAAGACCAAGTCATGGACCACGCAGGAACTAGCCAGTGCTTATCATAGCGCTCAAAACGGCCTCGGCGACATTTATTATATCGATGTCAGTGCCTTGAAGCTCGCGCCCTGAGCGGTCCTAAGGAGGGGGGCAGCGAAGCCGAACAAAGCTGATTGGAGGCTTCAGCTGAAAGCCCCACAGGATGAGCCGTTCAGAATAGTTACCATTCCCAGAATGAGTCTATAGCCCAGATACACGCTTGTCGGGTTTACCTTCGACGCTTGATCATTACGACTGTGAAGGATCGTGGCCACTCGTAGTGAAAGGTGGCACTCTTTTACTGACTTCTACCCTTCACTTCAAATACATTAATACCTCCCTAGCCTGGTCCGCCTGAAAAGCACAAACAAGACGATCCTGGAAGTTCTGCCTTATCCCACTAAAGTATGATTTAGAACGGAGAAACAGAAAATCATCCTAAAGTATGACGACAAGAACAGCGGCCTCGGCCTACTGTCCGGCTGCAATGAACGTTGCGCCGAGGGAGATCAGCACTCAAAAAAGATCGTTACGACGTCGCGACAAACCAAAAAAATTAGAAAAGGAAAATCCCATGCGACCTACTTATCAAATGACTGTCAGACAACTGTTGACCCTCACGCTGCTCGCGGCCCTCTGCGGAGCTGCGTCATTACGCTTACTGCCCGATCGCTGGATATCTGCAGCAGCAGCGGCCGAATCCAATCCGCAAGCCACCGGCGCGAAAAAGAAGGTGAATAACCCGGTTGTGCATTTCGAGATTGGTTGCCGTGATCTCGCTAAAACAAAGGCGTTTTATGGCAAGCTGTTCGAGTGGGACATCGCGCAAACTGGCGTCATCAATACTGGTGGCGAAGGCATCGGCGGCCACATTACTTCACTTGGGCACGAGCCAAACAACTATGTCACGGTCTATGTGCAAGTAGAGGATATACAAGCGTCCCTCCAGAAAGCTGTTGACCTCGGCGGCAAAGTGTTGGTGCCGGCGATCCCAATTCCCACCGGCAAATTTGCCTGGATTGCGGACCCCGAAGGCAACATGGTCGCACTCCTTCAGCCCAAGTAATCAGGTTCACGGGGTGATGAGACTTTGTCAAAAATCAGATACCACCGGCTGAAGTCGGTGGTATCGAGTTTTTGGACCGTATCGGTTTCGGCCACGCCGGACCAGCCGGTCTAGGTAAGCTTCAGGTGGACACAAGGTTAAACGGAGTAACTCACAACCCGAACTGATCCCTAATTACTTATACCAGCAATTTTTTCTGAAAATACACCGAATACCTGATAGGTGAAGCGTACGGCTGGTCATTAAAATATTTGCACCGTAACGTGGCTGAGCTGTCGAAATTAAGGGCAATTCTTTGCTCCGAGATTGCGGCTCCTCCCCCAAATAAACTTCCCCCAACCGGCCTCCAATTAGTTCACGGTCTGTGAACGTCACCACGCTCTACTCGGTGGATCACGACTCGTCGAAGGTCAATACCGAAGCAATCATAGAAACAAAGCACAAGGAGAAATCTAATGGCAACACTAGTGGCAATTGCCTACCCAAACAAGGATCAGGCCCTGGAGGTAAGAAGAGTTTTGGGTCGTCTGCAAAAGGAGTATTTGGTCGATCTGGTTGATGCTGTTGTGGTCACGCGCGATGACAAGGGAAAGGTCCACCTGGATCAGGCCGTTCCGTTAACCGGCATCAGCGCTGCTAACGGTGCCCTGTGGGGCATGCTAATCGGTCTACTCTTCTTTGTCCCGCTTCTGGGTGCGGCGGTCGGCGCTGCGTCGGGAGCGATCGCTGGAAAACTTTCGGACTACGGCATAGACGACAAGTTCATGCGGGAACTCGGGGAAAAGATCCAGCCGAACACCTCAGCACTCTTCGTGCTGGCACGTGGTGGTGTGCCAGAGCGGGTGCTGCCGGAGATTGGCAAATATGGCGGAACCGTACTGCACACATCGCTGCCACCGGAGACCGAAGAACAACTTCGTGCCGCACTCATTTCGACAACGGGGCAAGAGGCAAAAGGCTCCGCAGGCACTGCAGGTTAGTTGAATATCCGGCTGGCCTCTGGCGCTATGGTAGCGCCAGAGTGTTGCTTGAAGACGTCGCTTCGCCCGGCGTATCAAGCAGAAACCGAACTTAACTCTCAGCCAGGCACAAGGGAAAACGAGCACAGGTAGTTGGGGAATCGATCGACCTTCAATGACAAGGTCAGATCTGGGAATTCACAACGGCGAGCCGCGCCGAAATTATGAGGAGGTGAGAATGAATAGACTAAACACGATTGGACTAAGAGTCTTGCTGAGTTGCGCCGTCGTACTGATTTTTCAGTATGGTTCGCAAGTCCACGCACAGTCAGGAGAACTGGCCGGACGCTCAATTACCGGCACAGTCTTTTTCGTCGGTGGCGCAAGATCTGCTCGAGCTCCGAATGCGCCTCGGTCAACGACCTTCAGGCTCATTATCAATCGGCTTAGCACTGCTGAAGAAGTCAACCAACTCAACTCTGCCCTTCAGTCTGGGCAGGACCAACTACTCACCGCTTTGGGGCGAATGAATTCAGGACGAATTCAAATAGGCAGTGGCGTTGGGGTCGTCGCGAACGCAATTATCGCAAGCCAGGAAGGTGACCAAACCAAGGTGACGGTTATCTACCAGCGTGATGTGCGCTTTGCGGAATTGCGATACGGCGCTCGCTCGGCAGACTATCGCTTTGGCTACGCGGAGATGTATATCGGCTCAGGATCTAACCAGGGAATGCTGATCTATGCGGCCCGAATTCGGCTCCGCGATGGGACTTGGTCCGTAGAAGATTTCGGAACTTTTCCCGCGAGACTGATGGGCCTTCGAGTACGCTGATCTACCAACGAAAGTTTGTGGGTCCTTATTACCGAAGCCGCAGCAAGCAAAGGTCCCGACTGTCGGAAGGAAGGCTTCAGTTCCCCTAAGGAGTTTTCAGGGGTCCGTGAAAGTAGTTCAGCAAATCGAAGTAAAACGATGGGGTGGACCATTCAGCGGCTCACTCCAGGAGCAGGCGGTCTACGCCCTGGAGCACGGTCAAATACTGTATTGTCCGAACCTGGCCTTTGAACTCAATGACGATGAGCAGCGCTTTCTCTCATCGGGCTGGCGGTCAGGTAGGCGAAAGAATATCAGTTACGACCCGGCCACGGATCGGCTTGGAGGTGCGTCCGTCACAGGCCAGGAAGCGCGCGAACTCGCGGCCACGATAGCGCGATATGTTCGAGTCACGCG
>DATFRK010000244.1:0-4643 GCA_035263325.1 Pyrinomonadaceae bacterium
AGGTGGGTCCGTTTTAGTTGAGGCAAGTAAAGGTTGATTGGATGTTGGAGATCGCGCAGACTGCTTTATTGGTCATCTCTCATTGGACACTTCCCATTGGTTATTGAAGGTCTTACACAAGGGCCAAAATCATAAATGAGAAATGTCCAATGAGAGATGACCAATAAGCCTTTGAACCTCAATCTTTTTCCAAGAGTTTTCTAGTTGGCGCCAAAGCACTCCTGCACGTCCAGCCCAACAGACCCTAGATGAAAACCCGCGGCAGGAATACAGAAAACACCGGATTCTACCTACCCATAGCCGTACCTATATTTCCTAATAAGCAGGTACCAGTATAATTAGAAGACCCCCGGTAAAAGGCGCGGATTGTCCAGATCCTTTCACAAAGTTCAAGGCGAGCTTGGATCTGAAGAGTCCCCATACTGCGTGTTGCTTGGATTTCCAGCGGGTATTCACGAACCAACCGGTGAGCGCAACCAGCCGTCTGCTCCCCGTTTTGACTCCACGCAACCACTAAAAGCCCCTAATAGCTGACGACGGGTCTGTCGTGCGGAATGGCTTTCAGGGTAAAGCCCCTAGCTCCCGAAATATTATGACTGCGAAACGAACAATCACCGACCTGGTTCCAGGACTCGAGACTTTTCGCACCTACCAGAGCGAATGGCTTCGCAGTGACCTGGTGGCCGGACTGTCAGTAGCGGCGGTGGCGCTGCCGATCGGCATCGCTTACGCCCAACTGGCCGGGTTCCCGCCGGTGGTCGGAATCTACTCGTGCATTCTTCCGTTGGTCGCTTATGCGTTGTTTGGTTCTTCACGGCAGTTGGTAGTCAACCCCGACGCGGCAGCGTGCGCGATCGTGGCGGCGACAGTTGGACCACTCGCTCTCGGCAACGCCGGACGTTACCTGGAGTTGTCGATCATTCTTACGAGTTTCACGGGACTGCTGTTGATCGCCGGCGGGCTCTTAGGCTTCGGGGTAATCGCAAACTTTCTCTCGCGCCCCATACTCACCGGCTACCTGAACGGTATCGCTGTGACCATCATTGCCGGACAACTTGGAACGTTACTCGGCTTTGCGGTGCCTGCCGGTGGTTTCTTCCGGACTGTTGGGAACGTTGTATCGCGTTTGGGTGAGACGCACGCTACTACCTTGATCCTCGGTGCTTCATTGTTGGTGCTATTGCTGTTGTTAAAACGGCTCCTGCCGAAATTGCCTGGACCATTGATCGTGGCAGCTGTGAGCTGTATTGCTGTCTTCGCTCTGGCACTCAACACCAAGGTGGTGGGCGCGGTGCCTGCAGGCTTCCCGGCGCCACTCGTGCCCCACGTGAACATGGCAGAAATCTGGCCGCTGGTCTTTGGCGCCCTGGGAATTGGCCTGGTCAGTTTCTGCAGCATGATGACCACCGCCCGCGGCTTTGCGGCCAAGAATGGTTACCGCATCAATGTCAACCAGGACATGTTTGCCCTGGGTGTTTCAGATTTAGCTTCCGCCTTTAACCGGGGCTTCGTCGTGAGTGGCGCAGACTCCCGCACCGCGGTTGCCGATTCATCCGGTGGCAAGACTCAAGTGACGTCCCTGACGGCGGCCGCAGTCATGGCCTTAGTTTTACTCTTCCTCGTGCGGCCCCTCGCCTATGTCCCCACGGCAGCCCTCGCCGCCATCTTAGTTTCTTCAGCGCTGGGCCTCTTCGACTTTGCTTCGCTCCGCTACTACTACCGGATCAGTGGACCAGAGTTTCGCCATTCTATGGTAGCGATGCTCGGCGTGATGACAATCGGTGTATTACCCGGCGTCTTGATCGCGGTTGGCCTGGCGTTATTGAACTTGCTGCGACATGCGTCGCGTCCAAACGATTCGGTGCTCGGGATAATTGAAGACGAAGACGGAGCCGATGACTACGTGTCTCGGGATCTGGGTGGAACAGCCATTCCCGGCCTAATTATCTATCGCTTCGAGTCCTCAATAGTTTTCTTTAACTCTGACTATTTCAGCGATCGAGTGCACGCGCTAATCCGCACTACTGACCCAGTGCCAAGATACCTACTGCTCGATGCTGAATCGGTTCCGTTACTCGACATCTCCGGCGCTTATGCGATCGAGTCGTTGCGGACTGAACTGGCAAAGAAGGGAATCGTGCTCGGGGTCGCGCGGGCCAGTGCTTTGGTGCGCGTGATGCTCGAGAAGTCTGGGGTGGCGGAAACGATTGGCGCCGCCAACCTGCATTCTACGATCCACGCCGCCGTGAGACCGTATCGAGACAATCACAACGAATCAAAGGCAAAACAAGCTGAGTTGCTACTAACAAAGGAAGGGTGACATGAAGGAGCAAACCGTTCGATGGACCATCGTGCTTTTGCTGGTGCTGGCAATGGCAGGCACAGCAATGGCGCAGGGAAGCAAATCAAAAACCAAGAGCAAAACCGCGACCGCTCCGACGCAGCCGGTCGAACCTCCGATCAGGGGACCCAATACGAAAGAAGGCGCAAAACAGGCGTCGAAGTCAGCCAAGGTTTTGACGGAAATCATGGGCGCGCCCGATAAGGGTATTCCTTCGGATTTATTAGCCAAGGCTGAATGCGTGGCCGTTTTTCCCAGCGTGGTCAAGGCTGGCTTCATTATCGGTGGGTCGGGTGGACGAGGTGTCGCCAGCTGTCGCACCCCCTCAGGTTGGTCGGCGCCGGCCTACTTTGAGTTGAAGGGCGGCAGCGTCGGTTTACAAGCTGGTGGCCAGTCAACCGACTTTGTGTTGCTGTTTATGAATGAGAGCGGCATGAAGAGTTTGCTCTCCGACAAGTTTGAACTTGGCGGTGAAGCCTCGGTCGCGGCCGGACCAGTGGGAAGAACGAGCACCGCCTCAACCGACGCCAAGATGGACGCGCAAATCCTGTCGTATTCGCGCAGCAAGGGTTTGTTTGGCGGTATCTCTTTGAAGGGTTCCGTGATTTCGCCGGAAAAGAGCGACATGGAAGGAACTTACGGCAAAGGCGTGACAGCCCAAACTATCCTGGCGGCAAATAAGAATAGAGCGCCGGCTGAGGTACAAGTTTTTCCAAATGCGCTGACTCAATACTCGACGCGTACTGCGGCGAAGTAGTGGGCTCGGTTGTCCACAGATTTCGCAGATTACGTAGCGCTAGGACTAATCGAGAAATGTTTTGCTAGCCTGCGAAGCAGGCGACAGCTACTGGCGCAAGCTATCTCTGTCGCCCGCTGCGCGGGCTGCAATCTCTTTTCCCACTTTACCTAGGGTTCCGCTCGCAAAGCCTCGCTCCACCCTAGGCTTTATGCTTGCACCCGCTTCGCGGGCATTCAAAATCTGCGTCATCTGGAATATCTGCGTCACCCTGAAATCTGTCGCTGACTCATGTGCTGGGCTTGATCTTGCCGCTGTCTAGTTTCGGTGATACAAAGGGCGGCGAAAATCTATCGCTCTCCCACTTCCGGGTAATTGAGATTAAGCAAAGGACGATGCGATGTTGAGCAAATCGAGCTCCTTGGTTGGCTTCCTATTACTGTTATTGGTGGCAGTGTCGGTGCAGGCCCAAAAAGTATCGGTTGGTTTTGACCGTGCCGCCGACTTCTCGAAGTTCAAGACCTACACCTGGGCCAAAGGGTCGCCCGCCAAAAATCCGGCGATCGATCAGGAAATCATTGCCGCCATCGAACAACAGCTCACCTTAAAAGGGCTAACCCGCACCACCGGGAGTAGTGACGTTAGCATCTCGTATAGTGCGGCGGTTATGACCGGCTTCGATGAAGCTACAGTAGCCAAGCCCGGCACGTGGGGACCGCGCGCTGGAAGTGGCAACCAAGTCTGGCAAATCAAAAAGGGCGCACTCCTGATCACGATGAAGGGTGTGAACAATGAGGAGCTTTGGCGAGCGACCGCCACTGATACACTGAGTCAGGATGCCAACGCAGACGTAACTAAGGACATGGACAAGGCGCGCAAGAAGGTCCGGCAGGCAGTCGAGAAAATGTTCAAGTACTACCCACCAAAATAAACTTTGGACTGCCGCGATTGTCTCCGCCTTGCTATTAAGTGATTTCAATGCAGTCACTTACTCAGAGGGTTGGCACGTCGCCGCACTGCAAAGGGATACCTTAAATCCCTTCCAACAATTACAGACTCCACCCGATTAACCCCAGCCCGCTGATTTCCTAATCTGCCCCGGAAGAACACTGCTTCAATCTGAACTAGGAACACGGGTGAGAAAGGCGCGCTCGCGCCTTTCTCAACCAGCCGCGAACGTTTCATCAGCTCGAGCTCGACCACTAGCTTCCCCCGGTGTACAACGAGCGGTTGAACCACAAGACTTTTCTGTTTAAGTAAAGGAGGAATCGTCGTGACGCAACGAGTGATTATTCTCTGTCTGGTGGCTTCGCTTGCAATTCTCATGGCCTGCCAGGCTGGTGGCACAAATTCCGCGGCTGACTCTGCGTCAAACGCAAATACAAACGCAAACGCAGCAGCTAAAACAGCCGAAGCGGCTCCGGCCAATTCGTCAGCAGCAGCGGACGAGATTCGGACGCTGTTGCAACAGCATGACAAGGCCTTGGGTGAAAAGAATATCGACAATTTGCTAGCCACCTTTTCAACCGAACCCACTACGGTAGTCCTGGGCACGGGGTCAGAGGA
>DATFRK010000245.1:0-4807 GCA_035263325.1 Pyrinomonadaceae bacterium
TCTGGGTAACAGTATGGCCGAAGACAGAGCCGAACACGCCGATGTCATAACTGCGACCGTAGCCCGCTCGCACGACCGTCTTCTCGTTTAGCTGGTAACTGATCCCGAAGCGAGGCGCCCAGTTCAAGGTATTCTCGACGCCCCCATTCAGGTCGTTTCCCCCGACCCCGGCTACGATGACTTCTCCAGTTGCAGTATCGGGGAAACCACCATTGCCTGGTGCGTTCACACTCTGTGGGTTGATGACGTCTAATCGTAGACCATAGGCGAGAGTGAGCTTCGGGGTTGCGCGCCAAGTGTCTTGCGCATAATAAAAATGACGCCACTGCCGCTCTGCTGCTGTGGTGCTGGTACTGACGAAGCGCTTGAAGAAAGTCACATCTCCGAGCAGGAATGTCGCAATCCCCAGTCCCTTAGCCTGAAGTACACCATTCACTACCTGGCCCGTGCGATTCTCGCTAAAGGACAGTTCACCAGATCGATGATTGTCACTGGGCACTCGCAGGTTTAAGGCACGGCGGAGATCAATGCCGAACTTAAAAGTGTGATTGCCCCAGGTCTTCAGTAGATTGCCGACAAATTGATACTGCTTTTCTTGCTCATTCAAAGGACAGTTACAACGTCCAGCGAATTCATCCAGGCCGGATCCGAAAGTGAAACCTCGGTCGCCTTGAACAAAACCTTCAAACAGGCCCGAGGTGAAATCCTCATCTAGATTCAACCCCGGAACACCCGCATCAGCCGCCGGCTTCGTGCCAAAGTCGTTGGGCAGCACATTGACTCCGTACTTAAAGAAACCGAACCGGAAGTCGACCAGGACACTAGGTGATAGAGTGTAGTCAAAGCCTATCGCAACGCTGTGGTTGCGAACCTTCGAGGTACCGCCAAGCGAGACTAACTGCTGGCCACCACCCGCGCCGAAAGCTTGTGCACCATTGCGGGTGAAGTCGGCGAAACTATATCTGCCAAAGAGATTCAAGTTGCCTGTGAGCCGATTGTCAATGCGGATATCGAAAGTGTCGTTGTTGAAAACTTCACTCCCGGAGGCAACAAAATTGTTACGAGTGCCATTGTCCGTCCCAGTCGCGTTAGGTGTAGGGATCAGTGTCAAGAGATTCTTGGACTGCTGTGATATCTGGCCCGCGGGAATAACATTGCCTGGGAACTGCAGGCCAGTCTGCGGGTCAAAGATGTTTACCCCATAGGCACTCAAATCCCCAGTGCGCGCTGCCAGTGTCGGAACCGTCAGCAACCGCGATCCGCCGAGCTTGCTGCGCGTTCCTTGATAGTCGCCGAAGTAAAAGAATTTATCTTTTATGATCGGACCACCGATCGAGCCTCCGAACTGGTTCTTCAAACTATCGGGTATGAACTTGCCAGTAAGTGGATCCTTCTGGAATTGCGTATAAGGATTCCGTGCTTGAAGTACATCGTTCTGCCGGAACGCGAAGAGGCTGCCGTGAATTTCGTTGGTACCCGATTTGGTTTGCACTGAAACGACGCCGGCGATTGCCTGCCCGAACTCAGCGTCATAATTTTGCGAGGTGATCTTGGTCTCGCCAACCGCCTCAAAGTTCGGGTTGATGACTATGATGCCAAGAATAGGGTCACGATTCTCAGTGCCATCGAGCTGGTAACCTGTGCCGCTAAAATGCTGACCGTTGACCATGATCTGTGTAGAACCTTGCGGATTTTCGCTCGCCGCGTGTTGCCATTGAAGCTGCTGCGTACCGGGGGTCAGCAGAATGAATTTTGTGAAGTTTCGGTCGAGAATTGGTAAATCGGTGATCTGGCGCCTTTCGAAGGTTGTCGCCACATCAGCGCGATCGGTCTTTAGGAATTGACCTTCGGTGGTCGAGATTGTCACTGTTTCGCTCACCTGTCCGGTTTCGAGCGTGACGTCGGTTTTAGCTTGAGCATCAACATTCACCACAACCGAAGGTATAAGCCCTTGCTTGTACCCGGACTTTTCGATTGACACCTTATAAGTTCCAGGAAGCAACCGGTCCTTGACAAACAATCCAGAGTCGTTCGTCCGAACAGTATCCGAAGTATTTCGTTCGATGCTCGTGATTGTCACAGTGGCATCCGGGATCACCGCCCCCTGCGAATCGGTGACGATACCAGAAATGCTGCCATAAACTGTTTGCGCACGAAGATCGAGGGTGAATGTGGTGACAAGTACCAGGCTAAGCAGGAATAACGTGAGTTTGCTGCTGCGCATAAAGTGCTCCTTAGAGATTGGCTTTGAGTAAGCCGTTAAGCTGAACTTTAAGCCCGCACATGGGAAAGATCTGTGAGACCGTCCGGTAGCGCAAAAAAGTCGATTCAGACTAGGGGGGTTGCTGAGGGGGTTACTGATAGGGGGGTTTTAGGACACTTACTGCCCACGCAATTTAGACGCCGTATACCCCGAAGTCAACTTTTCGGACGACCTTAACACCAAAGGCAAACCTTTTAATCGTCGAGAGGCTCCAAAACAGCTGGATATCAAGGTTATGGTACCTGGAACCAATGCCTCGCAGATTTAGTTCAAACCGTGGCCCAGATGATGCCAGCCTATGAAAAATTTGGAAAATTTGGATCGAATCCAATTTCCGAAATTCCCGCCTAACAAAACAGCTCATCACCCGTCGGAACGAAGGACAGAGCCGCTGTGCTACCATTTGCATGGAAACAAAGCGGCAACATCACAAGAACATGATCAAGTCGGCCTGCCATGTGATATCGGTCAACCTCTTGATGGGGCTATTTGCGTTAACAGGCGCAAGTCAAACGGAGACCCAGTCCGCTTCAAAGCTCGAGTCAAAAACTCCAACGGTCGCGCAAGCGCAGGCGCTCGTAAGCGTCGGAAAAATTGACGATGCGCTAGGAATGTTGAGAGTACTCGCAAAGTCCAGCCCAAACGACACGACGATAAATTATCTTTTAGGACTCGCCTACTATCAAAAAAACGATCACCTCCGAGCGATTGAGCATCTCTCGATGGCGGTCAAGCAACTGCCCGCAGGTAGCCCTCACTACCAGCAGGGAGTGCAGATGCTCGGCCTATCTCACTACTTGTTGGGACACTTTAAAGAGGCCATTCCATATCTCGAACTGGTTGGACACTGGTCACCTGATAGTGTGGAGACAGCATATGTATTGGGCCTCAGCTACAATCAAACTCACACCCCGGATAAGGCGCGCGAAGCGTTCGCTCGAATGTTTCGTCTTCCACCGGCTTCCGCTTCTGCTTACCTAATCAATGCGCAGATGTTGATGCGCCAGCAGTTCGAAGACTTGGCGGAGAAAGAACTGCAAAAGGCGCTTGAGCTTGATCCGAAGTTGCCGCAGGTCAATTTCTTGCTTGGTGAAATCGCAATCTTTCACGCCGATATCGATCGAGGTATTAAACTTCTGCAAACTGAGATAGCGATCAATCCGGCTTATGGTATGGCTTACTACAGACTCGGTGAGGCATATACCAGGCAGCTCAAGTGGGATGAAGCCGTGGCGCCACTGCAAAAATCCATCTGGCTCAATCCTTACTTCAGTGGACCTTTTATTGTGCTGGGGAAGGTTCATCTTAAGAAAGGGGATCTATTCAACGCGGAGGCAGTACTAAGACGTGCCTTAACGATGGACCCGAACAATTTCTCCGGTCATCAATTGCTTGCTGAAGTTTTGCGACAGGCCAATCGATTAGAAGAGGCTAAAAAAGAGTTTGAAATCGCTGACCGATTGAGGACAAGCTCTGATAAGAACCAGTACGAACAACCCTAATGTGTCTCACATCGTAGGACTGAGATGTTTCCTATGCTCTCTGACTGTCGCTGCGTTCCTTGTTAGTGACCCAAGTCTCCCGCCATCGCTCAGATCTAGTGCGAAAGCAGAACAACCAAACGGTACCGCTACACTCTTGTCACGGGAAAAGCACGAACAAGACTTTCCCGTAAAGTTCGTCGATGTGGCGGCATCTGCAGGGCTTACAGAACCTATTATCTACGGGGGCGTGGAGCGAAAGAAGTACATTGTAGAAACTAACGGCAGTGGGGTCGCCTTCCTCGATTATGATAACGACGGCTGGGTAGACATTCTGCTTCTCAACGGCACTCGCCTCGAAGGCTTTCCCAGGGGCCAAGAACCCACCATTAAGTTATATCGAAACAAGCGTGACGGCAGCTTCGCGGATGTCACCGTCAAAGCAGGATTGCGCTCGACCGGATGGGGCTCGGCGATTTGCGTCGGCGATTATGATAATGACGGCTACGAAGATTTCTTCCTCACTTATTGGGGTCAGAACGTTCTCTATAGAAATAATGGCAACGGCACGTTCACAGATACAACAACCAAAGCAGGAGTCGGCACGCAAGGCACTCGCTGGGGTTCGGGCTGTACTTTCGTCGACTATGATCGCGACGGAAACCTCGATCTCTTTGTGGCAAACTATTTGAAGTTCGATCTCGATAAAACGCCTGAGCCGGGACAGGGAGCAAATTGCTCATGGAAAGGCATTCCCGTGAATTGTGGGCCAAAAGGTCTACCGACTGATACAAACCTTCTTTATCACAACAATGGTGACGGTACGTTTACCGACGTATCTGAGCGATCTGCTATTAGCAAGGTGAAGGGTCGCTACTCTATGACTGCGACTACGCTCGACTTCAACAATGACGGCTGGCCGGATATCTATGTCGCCTGTGATTCGACAGCCAGCACGCTCTACCGCAACAACCGCGACGGCACCTTTACAGATGTCGCCCTGGAAACGGGCTCTGCTTATAACGAAGATGGTCAAGCCCAGGCTGGAATGGGAGTTGCCGCT
>DATFRK010000246.1:0-10204 GCA_035263325.1 Pyrinomonadaceae bacterium
GTCCTATAAAAACATCGAACCACTAACCAAGATCGTTAACTAATCGACCCGACATTCTGCAAACCCAGCAAAATCTTATCTGGCGTTACCGGAAGTTCCCGCACGCGCACTCCGGTGGCATTGAAAACTGCATTCACCACCGCAGCTGCAGCGGGAATGACCGCCGGTTCAGCAATGCCGATTACGGCTTCGCGCTTGTCTTCATCGTCAATGATTGGGACTAGCTCAGGCATTTCCAATGACCCGGGCACTTTGTAGTCCTCGAGGCCTGGATTCAATTGCATGCCCAACAGGCGATCCATGACGCGACCTTCCCACAACGCCATACCCAACGATTGGATCATTCCGCCGTTGATTTGGCTCTCCATCGTGAGACGATTCAAAGGCAATCCGCCATCCTGGATATGGAGCAGCTTGACGACGCGAATGTGACCGGTCTCCACGTCAACTTCGACTTCAGCGAACGATGCGCCATGAACCCCGCGTGCCTGCAGCTCCTGGCGCCACTCGCCGTGAGCGGTAACTCCGGCGGCGGGAAGAGCAGCGCAGGCCTGTTTCCAACTGACTGATTTTCCCCCCGCAGTCAGGTTGCCGCTCGCAAAAACGATCTCTTCAGGTTTGACGTTGCCCAGCAAGGCCGCCGCTTTTTCCGCGACCAGTAGGCGAGCCTTGACCGCGCCGTCTTTCACAGAGGGAGAAAGGGAAGGCGCCGTGGTTGAACCACCCGATGGATTGGCTGAGCCAAGTTTCGAGTTGCCAATTTTCTCGACGACATCTTTGATACCGAGGCCGAGTTCCTCAGCGACGATTGCTCGCGTGTATGTACGAGTGCCAGTGCCCAGGTCCTGGGTGCCAACCGCGACGACCACCGAACCATCGGGCGAGACGGTGACATCAACCTTGCATTGATTGTTTCCCCCGCCACCCCACGTGCCAATCGCGCAACCAAAGCCACGCTTCAATGGGCCAGCACTGCCGCCGGCGATCGGGTTGCGGCGAATCCAGCCAATCTCCCGGGCACCGCGGTCCAACTGTCGCAGGTACGCTTCGTCACGCAAATTCTTTTTCCGAAACTCCACCGGATCCATTTTGACCTTGTACGCCAGTTCATCCATCAAGGACTCCATCGCAAACGATGCTTGCGGATGTCCCGGCGCGCGCATCGCAATTGAGGAGTCTTCGTTGGTGTGCAGGGCATAAACCTCGCGGTAGGTCTCACCGGCTCGATAGATGTAAGGTTGACCTGCCTGCGAGCCGCCACCTAAGCCGCCGAGGCGATACTGGCGCGCCTGGAACGCCACGATGGTGCCGTCGTTCTTCACCCCGGCCTTGAATTTCTGCCACGACCCCGAACGATTGCCGGCCATCACAAACTCATCGTAACGAGTGAGCATGAGTTTGACCGGTTTCTTGGTTTGCTTTGAAAGTTTGCAGGCCAACATGCCTTCGGTGCCGATTCCGAATTTCGAACCAAAGCCGCCGCCCATGTGCTGCACCGTGGCAGTCACTGCAGTCTGAGGCAAGCCCAATTGCTCGGCCGCGTCAGCCGGAATGGTGAAGGTGCCCTGCGTAGAAGCGTAGATTGTGGCCGAGTCACCACCACTGAAGTCGACCACCATTCCGTGCGTTTCCAAACAACAGTGATGGATGCGCGAAGTACGATACTCACCTTCCACTACCGCGTCCGCAGTGGCCATGGCGGCCTCAACTTTCTGCAGGTCGCCACGCTTTTCTTTCTCTTGAAGATTGGCTTCTTTCTCGTCCGGCACCACTTTAGGTGCGCCCGGTTTGATAGCGTCGTCGGCAATCACGACATGGGGCAGAACTTCATACTTCACGACCAGCGCGCGCAAGGCATCACCGGCAATTTCCGGAGTTACCGCGGCGACTGCGGCCACTGGCGCGCCGGCGAAACGAAGTTCGTCAAGTGGCGCTTGAATGATTGCCACCACGCCGGGAATCTTCGTGGCCTCACTGGTGTCGAGATTCTCAACGGTCGCGTGTCCGTGGGGACAGCGGAGGATGCGACCATATAACATCCCAGGCAGCCGGACATCGTAGGTGTACTGGGCCACGCCGGCGACTTTGAGTGGACCATCGACGCGAGTCTGACGATGATTGAGCAGCGTGTGCTTGTCGTTTGGCCCCCAGCCAATCGTACCTTCGTCGTCGACTTCGATTTCGACCATCTGTTCGACGCCATTGACGACTTTCGGCACGCGAACCTTCTTCTTAGGCTTCGGTGTTCCTTGCGGAGTTGGCTGTTGTTGCCCGGTTCCTTGTTGCATTTTATCCTCTCTGACTCTTAGCTGCCGCGAGGGCTGCCTCAAATACACGCGGGTACGTACCGCAACGACAGAAGTTTCCGTGACAAGCCTCACGCACTTCAGCGAGCGTTGGGTTTGGGTTCTGCTTCAAATACGCCGAGATGGTGGTCACAAAACCCGGAGTGCAGAACCCGCACATCAGCGCGTCTTTCTCAACAAACGCTGCCTGGACCGCGTTCGGATTTTCCGGCGTGCCCAGTCCTTCGACAGTCGTGATCTTCTTGTTCGTTGCATCAACTGCTAAAACGAGACACGAGTAAGCAGGTTTGCCGTCAAGCAAGACAGTGCAGGCGCCGCAAGTACCAACGTCACAAACAAGCTTTGGTCCAGTTACCGCTGGATCAAGATGATTGCGCAACGTGTTCAGCAACGTCGTGCGTGGCTCAACCTCGACGGAGCGCTTTTGACCATTTACGTCCAGCGTGATCTTGACGTTACCACTCAAAGCCTGTGGTTCGACTGGCTGCTTTGCCTTGGTCTCAGCCTCGATCCAAAGTGTATCGGCGACTGCAGCGCCCGCACCGGCAATGCCAACTCCTTTCAGGAACCGACGCCGGCTGGGATCGTGGCCGTTTTGTTGTTTGTCTTTACCTTCGCGAGACTTACTCATCAGTTCTCTCCTGCATTCCGAGCGCAGGCGGTCCGCCTGCATCCTTGAGTTCTTGTCCACGGCAGGCGAGCCGCCTGCGGTCCAGAGAAAGGTCTTGACACGATTTCAACTCGCACCATATTGTTCGAGCTTCGGACAAATAGTGGTATGACCATTTATTTTAGGAACCACCAGTGTCTGAATTCAAGTTGGAAGAAGTGCCCAGAGTGGTTTTGGACGTGCCTAAATTAGCATAAGCGCTTGGCTGCAACCCAGCATTTTTTCCAACGGCTTTAGAGAGACAAATCTCAGTTAGACGGTCATGAGTGCCGAAGATCTTCCGCTTCACTAACAAAATAATCAAAAAGGATTCGCCAAATGAGACATTTGACGATCGTGCGAGCGATCAGTGTTCTTGTGCTATTGACGTTGTTCTGCCAGATGGTGCTGGGTACGACTCCCAGGAGACGTGCCGCCGTCGCTAAGGACCAATCAACCAAGCCGGTAGATTGGTCGACTGCAGTTGTTGAATCGACCATGAAGCGGTTGCCCACAGTCAAAGATCTGGGAGTATGGAATTACCCAAGGGGCCTCTATCTCTATGGCCAGTATTTGGTCTACCGGAGAACTCATGATCCCAGGTATCTACAGTACCTCAAAGAGTGGGTCGATTCGCACGTAGATGCGAATGGCGTCGTTACCAATACCGCCGCCGACGGGAAAGTAAACGAAGTAAAGTTCGAGAGTCTCGACAACATGCTGCCCGGCAACTTGCTGCTATTGCTCTACAAAGAAACCAAGGAGCAAAAATACAAGCTCGCCGCTGAGCGCATTCGCAAGCGTTTCGACACTTATCCACGCACAAAAGATGGTGGTTTCTGGCATGCGACCAACAAGACCCGCGAGTGGCAGTTATGGGGCGACGGCGTCTTCATGTCCATGCCGTTTTTGATTCGCTACGGGAAGATTTTTGGTGATGCCAAGTACACCAATGATGAAGCGAGCAACCAGTTATTGATCTACGCCAGTCACCTCAACGATCCCAAAACGGGCCTGATGTTTCATGCTTACGACGAGAGTGGGCAGAGCACGTGGGCAGACCCTGTCACTAAACACTCGGCCGAGATTTGGTGCCGGGCGATGGGGTGGTTCGGCATGACGCTGATTGAAGTACTCGAACTCCTCCCAAAAGATCATCCGAAGCGGCCACAGTTGATCGCGCAGGTCAAACAATTGGTAACTGCCTGGGCGAAGTATCAGGATCAGAAAACAGGACTGTGGTACCAAATTGTCGACAAGGGGCAAGATCCGGCCAACTGGTTAGAGACCTCAAGTTCCAGCATGTACTCCTATGTCATCGCGATGGCCGCTCAACGCGGCTATGTTGATAAGAGCTACCTGAACGTCGCGCGAAAGGGTTACAACGGGGTGCTTAACAAGATCTCGCTGGGCAGTGATGGCCTGACAAACCTCATCGACATTTGTGAAGGAACCAACGTGGCCGATCTGTCCTACTACTTTGGCCGGAAGCGACTCACAAATGATCTCCATGGCCTGGGTGCCTTCCTGATCATGAATGAAAAGTTCATGAATCTGGCGGGCAAAGGAAAGAACGCCTACCCCTGGTGAGGACCAAAAAAACCAATCCTTACTTAATTTTGCTTTACTTGGTGGGCTACGGCGGATGGCTTGACCATTTTGACCTCTTTATCGCTAGTTGGATAACCCACCGTAAAGTTCAGCACTCCTCCATCCTTGCGCTCAAACCACCCATTTCACTGGGACTTTTGCTCACTAGATGAACAAAGAAAACTCTGCCGCGGCGGGCGAAAATGCTTGACGTCAGTCTAGATTGGTACTATAAGTGCGACCGCTGATCTCAAATTGTTATGACCAATATGAGTTCCCCGCGATTAAAGATCATCAAACCGACACGTTCAGGCCAGGCGACTGAGCAGGTTGTTGCTCGTGTTTATGAGCTGATTCAGCGCGATGGACTGAAGCCAGGAGACCGTCTGCCGCCAGAACGGGAACTGGCAAAACAGCTTGGCATCAGCCGGCCATCGTTGCGGGCCGGCCTGGGCTCGTTGATCTCCATGGGCGTACTGCAATCGCGCCAGGGAGCGGGCACCTTCATTGTCGATGGACCACCAGCGCTGGATAGTGAGCCGCTACGACTACTCGCCGAGTTACACGGTTTTAGTTTTGATCACATGTTTGAGACCAGGTCGATCCTGGAGGTGGGAGCGGCGGGCTTGGCTGCCGAGCACGCCACCGGCGAGCAGTTGGCCACGATGGCGGAAGAAATTGCAGAAATGTTTGCTGCCCTCAAGGATCCCCAGCAGTTTTTGGTTCACGATATGGGTTTTCACCGGGCGGTCGCTGCCGCATCGGGGAATCCCACCTTAGCAACCTTAGTAGAAATGGTATCGGCGATCCTTTATGAACGTCGCCGTCAGACGATTGCCCGCGCTCATGATTTCAACGAAGCGCTGGAGTTGCATCGGCGCGTATACCGGGCGATTCGCAATCACAACCCCGAAGAGGCGCGCGAAGCGATGCGCGAGCACATCATTCGCGCCCAAAGAGCCTTTGCCCTCGAAGAGAAACAGCAAGCTTCTACGACACTCGTCGCCGATGACGAAGGTCAGTAGATTTTTAAGGCGGGCCGGCCGCCAGCGAAACTTTTCCGGCGCCCAAAAATAAAAAAAGCGATGCTTGGAGATTTTTCAGCTCGACCGTAAATGGTGAAATTGTCCCAACTCAAGACAATTTAGCAGAAGCTGAAACGACCATCGCTCAATTAAATCAGGGCACGCGGCTGGACCAACTTTTGGAGGAAATCCATGTTTAGTCTTGAACGTTATAGCCGAAAGGGCCTGATCGCGATCCTGGCACTACTTGTCTTGAGCGCAACGGTGCGTAGCCAATCCGTTACTGGTTCTGTTTCCGGTACTGTCACCGACACCACCGGAGGACTGTTGCCCGGTGCCGCCGTGACGATCGTGGAAGAAAAAAATGGTGAGTCGCGCAACACCACCACGAACAGCGAGGGCCGGTTCACCTTTGCCGCCCTGCAACCCAGCACCTATCGCCTAAAGATTGAGCGTCCGGGTTTCCAAACGTTGGAGCAGAAGGGAGTGGTCCTCAGCGCCAACGAAAACCTGGCCCTACCTGATTTCAAACTACAACCAGGTCAGGTTAGCGAGACCGTCAGCGTTACCAGCGAAGGCACGCTGGTCGATCGCGAGAGTAGCGACCTCACCGCTCGCTTAACGTCCGATCAACTTAGCTTGATCTCAACCAAGGGCCGCGACATTACTTCGCTGTTGCGTTTGATTCCCGGAACTTCCAACGATGACGACATCGAGGCAGTAGGCGAAGGTTTCGGTACCAACTTACCAAACATCTCCGGACAACGTGGTCGCTCGACCGTCGCCTCGATTGATGGTCTCAACGCTGCTGAACCGTCCGGCAGCAATAAAATCAGTATGACGATCAGTCAGGATGCCGTGGCTGAAGTTAAAGTGCTGCGCAATAACTACGCAGCGGAGTACGGCAACAACGGCGGCGCCATCATCAATATAGTCTCGAAAGGAGGTGGGCGAAATTACCGCGGCACTGCCTATTACTTCCTGCGCAACGAAGCATTGAACGCGAGTCCGTTCTTCACTAATAAGGCGGGATTGGAGCGACCGGTTTATCGTCACAACATCTGGGGCTTCAATGTTAGTGGACCAATGGCGCTGCCCCGCTTCGGCGAAGGTGGCAAGGTGTTTCTGAAGAACAAAGCGTTCTTCTTTGTCAATATTGAAAAGCCGCACACCATCACGCCCACGGATCCGGTCTTTGTTACCGTGCCCACTGCACTTGAACGTCAGGGTAACTTCTCCCAGTCAGTCAATTCATCGGGCAACCCTATCACCGTCATCGATCCAACCACCGGAGTTCAGTTCCCGGGAAATATCATTCCCGGCGGCCGCATCAACAGGAGCGGTCAGTCGTTGCTGAATTATTTTCCGCTACCTAACGCGCCAGGCGGAAGAACACTGGCTGGCTCCGCTTACAACTACGTCAATCAACAGAGTGTTGACGTACCGAAGCACAGTTACGTAATTCGCTTCGATCTCAAACCAACCGACAAAGACGACGTCTATTGGAAAGGTCAATGGTGGACCTCAGACAATGTCGGATTAGGCACGTCGGGTTGGCCCAGCGGTGACGCAAACAGGTGGGGTATCAACTCCCACTATCTCTACGAGGACAACGGTTGGTCAGCAAACTGGGTCCACCTGTTTGGCCCCAGGGTAGTCAACGAATTCAACATCGCCGCCCGTCACGATTCGGAAGGCTTTATTCCCGCGGACGGCGTTATCGATGGCTTAACCCGGGCGGCAACTGGTTACGTCGCGCCGCAGATTTTTCCGGAAAACAATCACCTGGGCACGATTCCCAGGGCTACCGGTTGGTCAGGCGTCGCCGGTACGCCGGCGAACATCAACTGGCTCGATCGCTGGGGAGAGATTGGCAACGATTACATTCGACCCTCGTTCGCCGACAATCTCTCCTTCCTACATGGCACGCATAACCTGAAATTTGGCGTCTACTTTGAACGTTTGTTGAATGGTGAAGCGCCCGGCGGACAGTGGTCAGGAGTATTCAATTTCGACAACAACAGTGCCTTTACCGCTGCACTCGGTGCGACGCAATACCCTTATGCCAACGCCCTACTGGGGAACTTCAGAACCTATAGCGAGTCAAGCGCTCGTCCCTTCACCAATCTCGCGCTGACGATTTTCCAATGGTATGCCCAGGATCAATGGCGCATGAGTCGCAAGATGAGTCTGAGTTACGGGATGCGTTTTGGCTATCACACGCCGTTTACGCAGGTGGACCGGCAAGGATCAAATTTTGATCCCAACCTTTTCAATCCAGCACAGGCAAACGTGCTCTATCTCCCGCTTTGTACGAGCGCTCTGCCCATCACCACAACCACTGCTTGCCCTACTGCTAACCGGCGCGCACTGAATCCGGTGACGGGCGCCTTATCTACCAACACGAACCTGGTTGGCACATTCATCCCGGGTGCGAACCTTAACAACGGCCTCGCACTCGGAACGGATCCCAACACGCCAACCGGTTACCGTGTTACCAGGCCAATTGACTTCGAACCACGCGTCGGGCTCGCCTACGATCTCTTTGGCAACTCGAAAACAGTCTTGCGTTTGATGGGAGGTGTTTATCACAGCCAACGTGTCGGCGGCGGCACTACGGGAGGAAACCTGGTTAACAATCCGCCGGCCAATCGCACTTTCACCGTTGGTCCATGCAACGGCTGCAATATCGACAACCTGGCAAATGTACTCGGCGGCGCACTCTTCTCGCCGGGCACTATCAACGCGGTCGAGGTCAGCTCTCACACGCCAACTATCTATAACTACACGCTGGGCATTCAGCAGGACCTTGGCTTTAAGACCGTGATAGAAGTGAGTTACGTGGGATCTTTGGCAAGACACCTGGGCGAACGTCGCAACATCAACCAGGTTCCCGACGGCGCCAAGTTCCTTGATCTCAATCCGCAAAATCGAAATCCATTTGGTACCGTCAACCCGAACGGTCCACACCTGTCCGGCGCGGTAGCCGATAACTTCCTGCGACCTTATCGCGGCTACGGTGACATCAACATGGTGATGTGGTCGGGAACGTCAAACTACAACGCGTTGCAAGTGCAGATGAACCGGCGATATACGCGAGGGTTTCAGTATGGCGTCGCGTATACGTTCTCGAAGACCTTCGACTACGCGAATGACGATTCTGCCGACGTTAATTTGGGCCGGCCTTACAAAGCCTTCAATTACGGACCAGCCGATTTCGATCAAAAACATATCTTCACTGTTAATTACATCTATGACATTCCGGCGCTCAGCCGGAAATGGAATCACGGTTTTGTCAAAGCGGTGCTGGACAACTGGCAGATCTCAGGAACGACTTCGTATGCCAGTGGTAAGCCTAAAACATTGGGGACCGGCACGGCGCTTGGTTGGACCTACAGTGGCACCAGCTACACCACTGCATTCGGACAGACCTATCTCTCGACCGGCCAAACCTGCGCGCCGGGTTTCGCTCCCGCTCCAGGATCATCAACCACACTGGGAAACAGCGTAACTTGCAACTGGACCGGCATCACTGATTTTACCGGTGGTGACATAAACGCGCGTCCAGTAATGCTTTGTGACCCAAACACAAGCCCGGGAACTTTTGATGCAACCGGAACTCCTTACCTGATCAATACCGCATGTTTTGCGAAGCCCGGTTCCGCTGGAGACATCGGCAACCTGCCGCGAAACCAGGTTCGTTTGCCGGCAATCTTCAACACCGACGTGGCCCTGTTCAAAAACATCAAGCTGGGCGAGAAACGCGAGATCCAGTTGCGTTGGGAGACTTACAACCTCTTCAACCGAGCTAACTTTAGTGACATCAATGGCGCGATGACTTTTGCTGCGAACGGTACCGTAACTGCACTCTCCGCCGGTGGTGCTTGTCCGGCGGGCACTGTTCAGGCTTACAACTCGATCACAGTCGGCAGCACTGTCATCCCTGCCCGGTGTGCCGCAACGAACCTGGGGCAGGTGACCCAGACCAGCACTAGTTTCGGTACGCCACGCACCGCGCGGTCGCCGCGCGTCATGCAAGCGTCAATCAGGATCAACTTCTAGTAGTGACGACTTTCCCCAACTTTACGTCCCCTAATTTAAGGAGGAGTTCAATGTCTAAAACTTTTCGCCAGTGGCCGGCCATTCTTTTTGCGATTGCCGTCATGTTGATCTTTGGCGCGGTCGCAATTGCCCAGACCATCACCGGTTCGGTTTCTGGTGTCGTCGCCGACTCTACCGGAGGTCTTATTCCCGGTGCGGCCGTTTCGTTGACCTCAGAAAAAACTGGCCAGACTCGCAACCTCACAACTGACAACGATGGCCGTTTCAATTTTGCGGCGTTACAGCCAGGCAACTATTCCTTGAAGGTTGAGCGAAATGGTTTTCAAACGCTCGAGCAAAAAGGAATCGTTCTCAGTGCGAACGAGAATCTGGCGCTGGGTGATATCAAACTACAGCCGGGTCAGGTAAGCGAAACGGTGAGCGTCACCAGTGAAGGTCAACTGGTGGAGAGGGAAACAAGTGACTTGTCTGCGCGATTGACCGCGGACCAGCTCAACCTCATCTCCACCAAGGGGCGCGACGTTACCTCACTCCTGCGGTTGATTCCGGGGACCTCAAACATCCCTGATGTG
>DATFRK010000247.1:0-3355 GCA_035263325.1 Pyrinomonadaceae bacterium
CCGTTTCTTTAACTCTTCCTCCTGGCGCCTGTGTTGTTCAACTGTAGCTTTCTCTTTAGCTTCCTTCTCCTGCTGGGAAGGCTCTTGCGCCTGATTTCGGGCCGTTAAGTCGACTTCAAACCGCATCGCAAATGCAGCCGCGGCCACACACGGAATTACCAGCAACAGGGAAACCACTGTCAGCAAAATCTTCTTCCAACGCGCATTAAATTTTGGCTTTCGCAACAATGACATTATTCGGACCTCCAGTATGTCGGCATCAGCGATGCCTACGGTTGTGGTAACGGAGAGACGACGCAAGGCCGGCGTATCGCTTGCGAGCCGGACCAAGGAGCGGGCGTACGTTTCCCTGTCGAGCACTCTTTCAGCAACTAGCTCGTCACAACAGAGTTCCCGAGTTTGTTTGATCCGGCGGCGCAAGACAGCAGCGGCTGGATGAAAACACAGGGGCAGGTAGATCAACTCGTACAGGAAATTGAGAAAGTAGTCGCGGCGCGCAACGTGGATGAACTCATGACCAATGGCAGACATAAGCAAGTCGCGGTTGCCCTCGCGCAGCAAGTCGTCGGGCAGGATGATCAGCGGCTTGATCAACCCGACAGTAATTGGCACGGAAACCGACGAAGAAGAACGAACTTCGACCCGGCGCGAGCCTATCGCTTCTTCGCACCGGGCTATCACCGCGGCAATTTGCCGGCTGGGTTCGAGGGGTTGAGCGGTGCGTCTAATTACTCGCGTAGTGTGAATTGCCTGGGCCAACTTAAAAGCGCGATACAAAACAAATGCGCCATACAGCAGGAGCAAAGCAGTAGCGAGATACAAATCGAGTTGTACTGCGGCAAAGCCTGGTCGTTGCCAGGCAAAGCCGGTTGTCGGGGTGGGAAGGGTTGTCGCAACAGCAACCGGATCTTCCAGGTTTGGCGTCCCTATTCGCTCTTTCACGGTCATCTCGCCAAGCGCCTCGACGAGGACATTGGAAGACGTAAGCGCAGGGACAAGAAATGAGAGCAGCAAGGCGGCCACCCAGAGCACGTGAGTGTAGCGGGCCACTTCAGTTTTCAAGAGGCGCGCCGCAACCAATGCCAATAGTGTGATGAGTGGAATCTGCCAGCAGGCATTCAAGAGAAAAGTCAACAGCACTTGGCTACTTATTCTCATCACTGTCCTCCCGGAACTCTTCGAGAAGTTTCTGCAAGCGCGCGAGCTTTGCGGGCGTCAGATGCTTGGTCTCCACCAGGCTCATTACGAGACTCTCCGCAGAACCGCCAAACAACCTATCAACTACGTCTGTAATCTGTTACTGACAACCTGCTTACGACTAACGGCTGGCTTATAAAAATAGGCGCGGTCCTTGAGGTTACGTTTGACCTTGCCCTTCTTGTGCAGGATATTGAGCATGGTCTGCACGGTCGTGTACGCCAATTCGCGATTCAGCTTTTGCTGTACGGTCTGGACATTGGCCGGTCCGGTTTCCCACAGAACATGCATAATCTCCAATTCGAGTGGGGTTAAATGCTCTGTCTTACTGCGCGCCATATGCTTCAGTGTCTCCTAATTGTTTAGGAGTATAGGGAGAGGCGCGCTAATCTGTCAACTAAATTTTTAGGAGATAGCACCGCGCTTTAGCCGGTGGTGGTTCAATTTCTACCTAACTTCAATGACTCCGCCTTCACTTGCGATACCACCGGGCTTTAGCCGGTGGTCCTTCAATTTCTACCTACAGTGAACGCATCACATACTTCTTTGACGGCATTCTGCTGACCGCTAATTTCGGACTACGTCGACCGCCTGAGAGAAGAACTGCATCCACAAACATGTACTCATCTTTCAACCATTGTTAACATTCAGCGTTGAGGCATGACCTAACAAATAAATGAAAAGACAAGTTCTCATACATGGTCTGATCTACGGTCTCTGCGGCGGTGTGCTCATTCTGGTGCTGAAACTCATCGAGTTTCGCTTTCTCGTCATTGAGCATTCGATTGAGATTTACGGCGGACTCGTGGCTGCGTTGTTTGCCGGTCTAGGTATTTGGCTGGGGCTCAAACTCACTAAGAAGGAAGAAGTGGTGGTCGTCAAAGAGGTGAAGGTCCCGGCCACTGATACTTTCTCGCTGAATCAAGATAAGGTGCGCGAACTGGGAGTTACTCCCCGGGAACTTGAAATCCTCGAGCTAATCGCCAAAGGCATGAGCAACCGGGAAATCGCCGACACCCTCTTCGTCAGTGAAAACACTGTGAAAACTCATTCCAGTCGACTTTTTGATAAGTTGAGTGCTAAGCGCCGGACCCAGGCGGTACAGATTGCCAAGGATCAAGGACTGATTCCGTAGCTCACCCGGGTAATCCAAAAGGATGATTTTTGCCTGGAAACAGCGAAATCACTCAAAAGTATGACGACAACTCGCGCCGTTTCTCCTAACTTTCGGCCGTTGCAGGCACAGCGGCTTGACCCGCGACACACTCGAGGGTGAACGAAATCAAAATTGCTGTACTGCACCGCTAACGCGAAAACAAATTCTGTTAAGGAGACTTAGTACGATGAAAAAGACGGTTTTAACTTTTGGTCTGATTTCTGGCGTGGTCTCGTCGCTGCTGATGTTGCTGACAGTTCCCTTCATCGACCGGATCGGCTTCGACAAAGGTGTCTTTGTCGGCTACACCGCGATCGTGTTGTCGTTTCTCCTCGTGTTTTTCGGGATCAAGTCTTATCGAGAAAATGTGGGTGGCGGTGAGATAACTTTCGGCCGCGCTTTTACCGTCGGCATCTTGATCACGCTAATCTCCTGCGTCTTCTATGTCCTAACGTGGGAGGTTGTCTATTTCAAGATAATGCCGGACTTTGGACAGAAATTTGCCACCTATGCAATTGAACAAATGAAGGCCTCAGGCGCAAGTCAACAGGCCATTGACGCCAAGGCACAAGAGATGGCTGCCTTTGTAAAGAGTTACAACAACCCGCTAATCAACATGGCCTACACGTTTATCGAACCGTTTCCTGTCGGCTTGATAGTCACCTTGATCTCAGCGGCGATATTGAGAAAAAGACGGCGCGAAGAGCTCCAGGCCGCGAATGCACAGCAGGCAGAGTCAGTAGCTAGTGGTCAGTAATCAAGGGTCAGCTGTCGATGGTAGTGGTCAGTTGTCAGTCGTTGTGATTTCTCGGCGTTCTCTGCGTCTGTGTCCTCTGCGTTTAAAAGGGTTGTAGCCCAATTCAACACAGAGTACGCCGAGACGCCTTCCGCTATTTGCGCGCGGAAACAATATGCGCCGCATAAGGTATCGCGTAGCCGGAGCCTTTGGCATACCGGGTTACGGACTCCGCAATCCGCTTCGAAATTCGTGCCAGCGTCTCC
>DATFRK010000248.1:0-4278 GCA_035263325.1 Pyrinomonadaceae bacterium
TCGTGTTGGAAACGGAGTTCATTGCGCACGGCGAATCTTCAGATATGGGAAACGAGGTCGCGAAAACTCCAGGCAGCCGTGGTGGCAGCACGTTAATGCCCACTCTACTGCAGAAGTTCCACTTCAACTGGCTCAGCGCCCTCTCGAGCACTCTGCGATCGTTGGTGAACTGCTGCAAGGCTCCCATCTGACCACCAGTACGAATGATCGCCACCATATCGTTGGGTCCGAGTTCGTTCAGAAACTTTCGTAACTGCTTCCTTACCAAAGACATGCTTTCCGCTGACAGACCGAGATCATCAACCACCAGGGCCATGGTCCGGCGAGGCTCATTGGGACGGAGCGGCGTTGCCGGCAGCGGAGGAACATTTTTAGTTTCGGGTGGACGCGATGTTGGAGCAGGGCCCACGTTCGAGATGTAGGCAAAACTGGAGATTGTTTGCTTGTGTCCGTCTTCGAAGATTTCAAAGTCCTCGGCTTTGAGATCCCTAACTGGCTTGCCATCTTTCGTGACCACGGCATCCACTTGGACCAGGTTGGTGGTAATCCTGACCACGTCGTCCTTTTCGTCCGTGGTTTGATTTGACGGCGTAGTTTTTGCAGTTGCTTGAGGAGTCTGCGCGAAGCCGGGCAAGAGAAGAGAGAATAAAAGCAGCAAGGCAAGGAACATTTCTTTTGTCATGGCAAGGATTCCGTAACTGGACGTTAGGGAGAGTGAACAGGGGAGAGTGGCTGGTGGTCCGAGGAGTCAATTCCCCGGACCACGAGCACTTTATATCGCAGCTAGTATCTTTTTCCAACGGACCCAGGCATCATCACGAGCTTTTTTGTTTGCCTTATAGGCCGTCACGGCTTTCTGGTAGTCCGCGGCCGCCTTATCATCCGCTTCTTTGTCACCTTTGGGCTGGGGCGCCGCCGGCTCCGGAGCGTCGCCGGCGCGCATAAAGCCGTGACCAGCGCCGTCATAAGTGACTGGATCATATTTCTTGCTGACTGCGGTCATCGCCTCGGTAGTGCCAGGTACAGTAGCGTTGATCCGGGCGTCGTTGCCGGCATAGAAACCGTAGACAGGCGCCGCAATCTTGCCCAGTGCATCCTTGTCAGGCACGTTGTCTTTGGCCGGTGCGGAACCATAAAAAACAAATGCCGCCTTGATCGTAGGCCGGTTAGTGGCAAAACGGAACGACTGGCTGCCACCCCAACAATATCCGGTCACAACGACTTTGCCGTTGGACGCCGGTAATTTCGAAACGTAATCGGCGACCGCGTTTAGGTCGGCAGTGATCTGATCCGGCGGCAGGTCGCGAATCGCCTGGCCCACTGCATTATTGCCAGTGGCCGCCAGCGCACTCGTGCCGCCACCATTTGGACCAACACCCGATAGCAGGTCTGGAGCAATCGCGATGTATCCGGCTTCCGCTAATTGATCCGTCAAACTTTGTACCCAATCACTCATGCCAAAGATCTCGTGAATGACTACTACCGCAGTGGCCTTGTTCTTGACTTCCGGATAGACGACGAAGCTGTTGACTTCGCGAGTACCGTTCTTGACCTTCACCCATTCTTGATGTCGTGGTGACTTTGCCAGGCGCTGCTTGGCCCAATCCTGCACTGCCGGACTTTCCACATCAGAAACAGGGGTTGAGTGGTGGTGGCCGCTCATGTCCTGGGCAACTGCCCAGGCTGAGCAGAGGAGAATTGCCGCTGCCAGGTTAGCAAATCTTTTCATTGAGTTGAGCTCCTACAGTGATTCTTTGAGTTTTGGTGCTAAGGGGTTTGCTTATCGTACTCAAGGAGCGGTATTTCAACAACTCAGGCCGGCCTTTGGCCTTCGATCTTTGCTCTTTGGTTTTTAGTCTTTGTCAGTGGTCAGTAGCAGTTGCCACAGATATAGGACCTATCGGTCAAATAGGTCCTATTTAGAACTCGCAGAATACCAACTACTGACCACTAACTACTGACAAAGACCAAGCATCAATCAGCAAACACATTCGGCGTCTTGATGTGCTCCGCTCTCACGCCCAGGCCAATCAGGCGAGCAGGAATCCGACGCAAGAATGGCCAGTGCTGCAAGAGCCGGAAAAACCAGGGCGCAGAATTGGCCTGTGAATTCCCCAGGGCTTTCCCCAAAACCTGATCTTGCACAAACACCTGCGCGGCCTGCGTAAGCCTGGTCGGCAATAGGCGGCGTTTCTGCACCTTGTGCAAGTCAGCTGTGGTGACAGTTCTTTCTGCAAGAGATTTAGTCAACAAGTTCGCCGCCGCCACCGCATCCTGAATGGCGAGGTTGATTCCCACGCCACCTACGGGCGACATCGCATGAGCCGCGTCGCCAATGCAGAGAAGACCGGGCCGATACCATTGCCGCAAGCGATCGACTCTGACCGTCAATAGCTTGATCTCATTCCAATCCTGAAGCTGACTGACGCGGTCGCCTAGAAACGGGGCGATGCTCAGGATGTCCGCGCGAAACTCCGCCAAACCTCTCTGTTTCAGCGCTTCATGTTGACCTTTCGGAATCACGAAACCACATTGCCAGTAGTCGTCGCGGTTGAGCATCACCATGATCTTGCCGCGCATAAAGCGACCGAGTACCTGGCCCGGATCACTGCCGCTGCGCGAAATGCGGAACCACAGGACGTCGATCGGTGCTCCCAGTTCCTCAACTTTGAGTCCCGCGAGTTCTCGAACAATTGATTGACGGCCATCTGCAGCGACTACCAGGTCGGCAGTGATCTCCTGCGCGCCTTGCGGTGTGTCAGCCACCACGCCGCTAATTTGCGCTCCATTTCGCAAAAGTTTGCTGACCTCGGCTTCCATCCGCAGTTGAAACGTGGGGAATGCTTTTCCCTGCCCGGCGAGGAAATCCAGAAAGTCCCACTGCGGCATGAAGGCAAGAAACTTGCACTTGGTCGGCAGATGGGAAAAGTCTGCCAGGGGAATCAATTCGTCGCCGACCTGGCCGGCAAGTTGACGCAACTCCTGATGTGGGCGCTTGAGAAACTCGTCGAGAATGTCTAACTCATACATCAGCTCCAGCGTCGAGGGGTGAATGGTATCGCCGCGAAAGTCTCGGAGGAAGTCTTTGTGCTTTTCCAGAACGACGACGTCGACGCCGGCGCGAGCGAGGAGAAAGCCCAGCATTATTCCCGCCGGCCCGCCGCCGGCAATACAACAACGAACTTGTGTTGGTGCTGTAGTAGTCATTAATGCTCAACTCGATGTAGCCCGGTGCAGTAGCCCGACTGTCAAGGAGCGCTCGGTCTCTGTTAGAGCGAAGACTGGGTGATGAGCCCTCCTTGACAGTCGGGCTACTGCACCGGCCACTGTACGGGGGCTAAACATTCTCCCAAATTCTCGGCGGGGTCGTGTATTATTCCTGCGCTTTTTCATCCCTGCCATTTTGGTCCGGACCATAGGTTTTTCTGGGCCAGGAGAAAAGAAATGTCGAAAACCTTGCTGCTTTGTCTTGTTCTATGCGCTCTCGTGTTAATTGGCTGTGCCAAATCGGAATCGTCCACAAATCGCGAGGCGGCTCCCCCGGCCAGCCCGAAAGCAAGTCCCGCCACCACCACTAACACTGCTTCTACGGCACCAGCCGCCGACAAGACTGGCGTAGCCGAGTGTGATGCTTTTATCGCCGCTTATGAAAACTGCGTCCGCGACAAGGTGCCAGCAGCTCAGCGCGCTACCTTTGAGAGTTCGCTTTCCACTTGGAAGAAATCATGGCATGACCTTGCCACCAACCCGCAAACCAAAGGCACGCTCGCTGCCGCATGTAAGACTCAGATTGATGCCGCAAGGACATCGATGAAGGCCTTCGGCTGCACCTTCTAAAACTCTGTTCTTGCGCCTTTGGCCTTAGGTCTTAGCCGCTTCCCCTTCTCCATGGCTAAGACCAAAGGCCGCAGGCCATTCCCTCAGTTCTGCCTCATCGTCATCAACGCAGCATACGTTTCAATTCCGTCCCAGAGGTTCTGAATTCTCAGGTTCTCATTCTCTGCGTGCTGGTTGTTATCGTAGTTCGCAATCGGTACCGACATTGTCACTGTCTGCAAATTCTCCGTGATGACCGAAAGCGGCAGGCTTCCTCCCGAGGTCGGCAACAAGACCACCTTGTCGCTAGACGTTGATTGCACTGCTTCAATCACTGCCAGGGAAAGAGGCAAATCCATTTTCGTCCGTTCCGCGTTATACCCTCCCGGGCGAGCCTTCACTTTCGCCAGTAAGGGATGCTCGAGACGCTCCTGATCGGTCGGGTCATGATCGATTACGTAG
>DATFRK010000249.1:0-14676 GCA_035263325.1 Pyrinomonadaceae bacterium
GTTGAGCGTGTTGAAAAGGAAATGCGGATGTATCTGCATTTCCAGCGCTCTTAGTTGGGCCTGGGCAAGTTGAGTCGCCAGTTGCGCGGCCCTGGTTTCACCCTCTCTTAACCCTCGATAGTACTGTGATGCGTGAGCGAAGATCAGCGTCGCCCAGTAGATCGTCAGGCTAGTGTGAAAATAAAAGGCACTCAGCGCAGTCCCTCGATAAAGGTCCCACAGCGTTGGGGTGCGCAAAAGATCTGGATAGCCGAAATTCCAATAGACCACTGCCGCCATACTGAGGACTATGAAGGAAAATACTGCACTCAGTACCAGGTGAATAAACAGATTGCGTGGCACCCGCTTCAGCAGCTCAAAGCGTTTGGCCAACTTGAACACCAACGGCGAGACCAGCGCCCAAAGATAAAAGTCGGTCAGGTACGCCGTGCTCATTGCTTTCCAGGGAACGTTGATGTTGCTTTGCAGCGCGGAAAGGTAACTGCGAACCGCGAACGAGAGACCCAGCAAGGTCCAAACCACGAAAGCGACGCTCCATCTCACCCAGCGGTGCTTCCAGCTAAAGGCCTCTTTAAGTTTGGCGCGATCCATGATCATCATTTTGGAGTGCGGTGACTGGTCACCGCCTTGGTAAGAAATCTCTAGTGGGTTCGAGTAACTGATCCGATCCCAAAGCGCCGACAAGTCGGCGCACTCCAAAGGTTAGCGGGCTCAGCATATCACCTCGGATGCCCAGTCGCTCCGATAAATTTGTTGGCTTCGTAGCCGCCAATCGCTCTGCCATTTGTAAATTCATGGAAAAATTCAAGCCTTCGTGCATGCCAATTTCTCCTTGCGTTAGGCCCGAAAAATCCCCAATTCAATTTCATGGTTCTGATCCGAACTTCGCAATTCTTACCCTGCCTTTTCTCAGCTGGGAGCCCAAGGTTCATCTTTCGATCTCTGGTGAGAAATCCAAGTCTCGCTGAACGCATTCTTCAACAGCGAATCATTCTCTTCCAGGTCGGTCTCGCAATTGCATTGTTAGGTGGCGGACCGTGGTAGCAACTCCGCCGAATGTCACGGTTCGGTGCAAGCACTTGTCGCATGCACGAATTTTTGCAGTTAGGGCGGAAGTTCTTTTAGCAGCGCGAAAGATGCGCACAAGAAATCCCCGGGGCTTATGTCATTCAAGGAGTAACAGATGAATAAGGAGATTAAGATGAAATTGACCCACTTAGCCTTCGCCGCTTGCCTCCTCTTCGGTGGCGGACTGCTGGCCCAGGCGCAAGTTACCACTGGCAGCGTGCGTGGTGTTGTCACAGATCCAAACTCGGCTGTCGTCACTGACGCCAAGGTGACCATCACGAAGAAATCAACCAACGTCTCGAGTACTACCCAGACCTCGGGATCGGGTGTCTTTGAATTCAGTAACTTGCTCGTCGGCGACGACTACAGCGTAGTGATTGAAGCGGCAAACTTTAAGACTCTCAGCCTCACCGACGTGAAGGTACAGCTGAACCAGATCACGGATCTCTCAGCCCAGCTGGAACTCGGCGCTGTCGGTGAGACAGTAATCGTTACCTCCAGCGGCGCAGAGCTGGTTGATACAACTACTTCGAATCTCTCCAAGGCTTTCACCGCGCGTCAAGTTGTGGAGCTGGCCCAAACTAGCGTCGGCACGTCAGGCGTCAACAATCTCGCGTTGATAGCGCCCAACGTCAGTAGCTCAGGCGGCGTGGGTGTGGGCATGGGTGGTTCAGTCGGCGGTCAACGCACTCGCAACAACAACTTCATGGTTGACGGCGTTGATAACAACGACAAGGGAGTCACTGGTCCGCAAGGCTACATTTCGCCCGAAGAGGTGGCGGAGTTCTCGTTGTTACAAAATCAGTTCTCAGCCGAGTTCGCGCGCTCCAACGGCGGGCAGTTCATCACGGTAACCAAGAGTGGCACAAACGACTTTCATGGCACCTTCTATGGTTTCGCCCGTAATCGCTATTTGAATGCGCTCGATAACCTGCAGAAGGTCGCCGGTGTGACCCGCGACAAAGCCGACGGCGATCTGTTCATGCCCCGTAACGATTATTTCCGTGGTGGGTATAACCTCGGTGGTCCGGTTTTCATGCCGAAGTTTGGCGAAGGTGGACCAGGCCTGTGGAAACTACGTGACAAACTCTTCTTCTTCACTTCCTACGAACGCTTGCAGACGGGTAGTGCTGCCGGATCAGCCGGCATCATCTCGCCCACGGCCGAAGGATTCCAAATCATCAACTCCACGCCGGGGCTGTCTGCCACCAACGTCGGGGTTTTCAATACCTTCATGCCGGTCGCCCCGCAGGCTGATGCTCAGGCCGCGGACTGCCGTGGACCGGATTGCATAACCGTTGGCGGGCGCGTAATTCCGTTAGGCAACGTCAACATCGCCGCGCCGAATTTCACCAAACAGAATCACGCCGTCATCAACCTGGACTACAACCAGAGCAAGAACACTCAACATCACTGGCGCTTCACCATGACCAATGGTACCGATATCGACAATGCCGCCAATCTACCGGCGTTCTTTGCGTTGGACCCCAGCAAGCAGCGCCTGTTCTCCTACACGCTGTTGCACAATTTCAGCGCGAACATAACCAACGAAACGCGTCTCGCATTTCGCCACTCGACTCAAGCTTTCCCGACACCCGACATAACCTTCCCGGGCCTGGATGCTTTCCCAAATATCGATCTGGACGATCTCGGTTTGTCAATTGGTCCAAACCAGGTTGTGCCGCAATCGGCCGGCGAGAACAATTACCAGATTGTCAACAACGTGACCTGGCTGCTCCGCGATCACTCGCTCAAGTTTGGCGCCGACTTTCGCAACATCATTGCGCCGACGCGCTTTGTGCAACGTGAACGTGGGGAATACGAATACCTGGCGATGGAGGATTTTTTCCGCGACTTGAGCCCGGAATTCGGCGAGCGCAATGTTGGCGGCAACACTTACTACGGCAATCAGAAGGTCCTGTACGCGTTCTTCCAGGACGATTGGCGCGTGCGTCCAAACCTGACGCTCAACCTCGGCCTGAGCTACTCCTACCAGGGAGTTCCGTTGGGAGCAAAGTTCCAGGCAGCAAACGCCATCTCGTCGGTGCCTGGCCTCATTGAATTCAGAGCACCGAAGGCGCAAACAAAGAACTTCGCGCCGAAGTTTGGATTCGCCTGGTCCCCTGACTTCCGCGATGGACTGCTGGGAAGAATGTTCGGATCCGCCGGTAAGAGTTCGATCCGCGGTGGTTTCTCGATGGGTTACGACTACATCTTCGACAATGTCTACACCAATTCACAACCACCACAGGCGCAACAGACAATTGACGTCTCCGGTACTGGCTCTACCACTCACTTTCTGGCGAATGGGGGCATTCCACCAACGCCAACGGGCGGCTTGTCGGATCCAGCGACTGCCCGGTTAGCCACCAGCTCTTTCATTCCCGACCAGCTGGTACCGTATTCACTGACCTGGACCACCAGCGTCCAACGACAGTTCGGAAACTCCTGGGCCGTGGAGTTGCGGTACCTGGGCACGCGCGGTATCCATCTGCTGACGCAGAACCGGATAAACATTCAAGCGCAGGTATCACCCGAAGATGGTCGAGCGGGATTGCCTACCTTCATCACCGGCGCACCCACCCAGGCACAGATTGATGCGTTGCCGGCAAACACACTCAGCCTGGCCGATATTCAGTCACGTCCTTTAATCGTACCCAGCTTTGACGCGGCTGGCTTTAACGGTAACAACCTGGTTGCCTTTCTCTCCAACGGTAACTCGACCTACCACGCTGGGTCAGCCCAGGTCACAAAGCGGCTTACCAAGGGACTTCAACTAACAGGCGCTTACACCTGGAGTCACTTTATCGACGACACGACAGCTGAGTTCTTCTCGACGGTGCTTTCGCCACGCCGGGTTGAGGACTTCCAAAACCTCCGCCGTGAGCGCGCGGACTCAGCACTCGATCGTCGTCACCGATTCGTGTCTTCGTGGATCTACGAATTGCCGTGGTTCAAGAATGGCAACGGATTAACTAAAACATTACTTGGCGGTTTTAGTATCGCCGGTACTTTCACCGCTGAATCCGGTGAGAAGGTGACTGTGCGCAGCGGTAATGATGCCAATCAAAACGGCGACAACGCTGGTGATCGAGGGATCCTCAATCCGGGTGGCACTGAAGGCGTTGGCAGCACGGTAACGGCCTTGGTCCGTACCTGTCCGTCTTTCAATTCTGATGGTTCGTGCACAACCTCGGCTGCGGCCCGCACCATTGGTTATGTAGCCAACAATCCAAACGCCAAGTACATCCAGGCTGGAAATGGCGCGGTCTCAAATCTGGGTCGCAACACCTTCCAACTGCCTGGCATTAACAACGTCGATTTCTCTGTCTTCAAGAACTTTAGGATCAGCGAGTCGAAGGCAATCCAGTTTCGCGTTGACTTCTTTAACGCGTTCAATCATCCGCAGTTTGTCCCGGGTTCAATTAACACGGTTGACCCGATCAGTACTGCGGGCTTAACCACGCTTAACCAGATCGCCCCGTTAACGGGCGACTTCCTGCGTGCCGATCGCGTGCTTAGCAGTAATCCGCGCATTATCCAGTTGGGGGCGCGGTTCAACTTTTAACCGAGAGAGCGGGGGCAAGCGACAGGAGGTGGCGACAGCGCCACCTCCTCGTCGCTCAATCAAGAGTCTGAACGCGACAATCGGACAATGTGACTCAACTCTCTGCGCAACCTCGGCGTATCTGTGACTCTGCGATGAGGATAGATCAAAGACGGACTTCACCGCGGAGTCGCGGAGTCGCCGAGACGGCGAGGTTGCGCAGAGAAACAGCTATGACAGTCGTCTCGGCTTCGCCGCCGGATAGCTCTGCCTCACCGGCACCGTGACCCACAACATTGGGCTGTGCCCTTGGTTCGCGCTTTGCGCCAAAGCCTCTTGACAACCGGCGAACCGGCGTCTAAGCGCAAACCAGGGCACAGCCCAACGGAGTCATTGGTGAGGCGTACCCATCGGCGCAAAGCCATGGCGAAGCTGAAACCACACAACTGCTCATTAATCAAGGAGGTTGCAGATGAGAACTCGTTCGAGCTGGCCACACTTGTTGATCCTGATCCTACTGCTTCTCCTAACAAACACTGGGCATGTATTCAGCCAGAACAGGCCGCGGGCGCCGGAGCTGACCGGTGGCCGAGGCTGGTTGAATACCGATAAGCCACTCTCCCTTGCCGGACTTAAAGGCAAAATTGTCCTGCTGGACTTTTGGACCTACGGCTGCATCAACTGCATGCACATCATCCCCGATTTGAAAAAGCTGGAACAGAAGTACGCCAATCAGCTGGTAGTCATCGGTGTGCACTCAGGCAAGTTCGAGAATGAGAAGCAGCTCGAGAATATTCGTCGCATCCTCCTGCGCTACGATATTGAGCATCCAGTCGTTAACGATCCCGACTTTGCCATTTGGAATGCTTACCAGGTAAACATGTGGCCCACCCGTGTCTTGATCGATCCAGCTGGCTACTTCATCGGCACTGTGCCCGGTGAAGCTAACTATGAACCGCTGGACCAGGCGATTCAGAAAACTATTGTCGAGTTTCGCAAACGCGGCGAGCTAAATGAGGAACCGTTAAAGCTTGCTTTAGAACGAGCAAAAGTTGGCGATCTACCGCTGGCGTTTCCCGGCAAAGTGCTCGCTGATGGACCAAACAATCGCCTATTCATTGCCGACTCAAATCACAACCGCGTCGTAGTGACCAAGCTCGACGGTTCACTGCTGCAGACCATTGGCAACGGCGAACGCGGTGCGGCAGACGGCTCGTTCGACCAGGCAACTTTCTTCCGGCCGCAGGGAATGGCCCTGGACGGCGACTCACTCTATATCGCTGACACGGAAAATCACCTTATTCGCCGCGCTGATCTAAAGACGCGAAAAGTCGAAACAGTCGCCGGCACTGGTCAACTTTCCTACGACAAGTTCAAGACTGGTCCAGCCCGTTCGCTAGGACTCAATTCCCCGTGGGATCTGCAGCTCCTGGGACGCACGCTTTACATCGCCATGGCTGGTCCACATCAAATCTGGAAACTCGATCTCGACAAGAATGAGGTGTCCACGTTTGCCGGCTCTGGAAAAGAAGGACGACGCGATGGCGCGTTGCTCGAAGCAACGTTTGCTCAACCCTCCGGCATTACCAGCGACGGCAAGCTGCTCTACACGGCCGACAGCGAGGCAAACATTATCCGCAGCATCGATCCAACCAACGGAAAGGTACGAACTTTAGTAGGCGCCGACCTGTTTGAATTTGGCGACGCAGACGGTACCGGCGGTGAGGTACGCTTACAGCACCCGTTGGGCATCACTGCTGCCGGGGACAAAGTTCTGATCGCCGACACTTACAATCACAAGATCAAACAACTCGACGCGCAGAAACGTTCCGTCAAGACATTGCGGGGCACCGGTAAGCCAGGCCAGAAGGATGGATTGTCGCCTACCTTTTACGAACCCGGCGGGCTGAGTATCGCGAACGATCAGCTCTACATTGCCGATACTAACAATCACGCAATTCGCGTCGTCGATCTGAAGACCAGGGAGACGTCGACACTCCGACTCAAGGGACTGGAACCACCAATCGCGTCCAATCGGGCTGTAACGGATGGACCAAACGCGGAAGAGATCAAAGTTCCGGCGCAACGTTTGCTGGCGGGAGTCGATGGTTTGATCCTCATCAACATCGAACTGCCAGAAGGTTATCACCTGAATCCCGCCGCCCCGCAGCGTTACCAGGTGTCGCAGGAGAATGGAGCGACCGCCTTGACACTTGATGCGCAGGCGGCCACGCGTACGGCAAAGAATCTACAACTGCCGGCCCAGGTTCCGGTGCGCGGACTCAGCAAAGGAGCGTCGAATCTTCGCATTCAACTGACGCTGGTCTATTGCCGCGACGACAACACGGGTACTTGCCGGATCAAGACACTAATCTTCCGCGCCCCGGTGGAAGTAACTGACGATCAGAGCGCACCCCGGGAGATCAAGGTGGCGGGCAAACTGGAAGCTTGAGTATTGGCGAAATCTCTCACTTGAGGTGTGTCAAAAATTCGATACCACCGGCTTCAGCCGGCTGGTACTTCAGTTTCAACCTAGTCAGGGCTTGCCCGAATGAGGGGAGATACCACCGACTTTAGTCGGGTGGAGTTTCAACTTCTGCCATTTTTCTTTTCCGAAGAGGCCGAAATTGAAGCCCCCCGACTAAAGTCGGTGGTATCTGTAAGAGAGAATTTGGAGCCCTTAACTAGGTTGAAACTGAATCACCACCCGGCTGAAGCCGGTGGTATCTGATTTAGGTGTCTTGGCTGTCGAACCCTCTATCCCAATTGATTGTGACTATATCAATTTTGATAGTGTCTCCCTTTTGCTAAAGCGCCGGCCTCACATCTGAAAGCCCTCAGTTTCCTAGCAAAAACCCACGGTCCCCTCCCTTCGCTGCGAAATCTCCAGCTGCGGCACAACGTTGGCAGAGGACCTCCCTGTCGTTCCCATCCACAGCGCTTCTCTCAAAGAGGAAAGAGGCGCTGACCCGGCAGGAGGCCCCCATCGTGAGCGCAGAAAACGCGGCAATCCATGACATCCGACCCATTGGGCGGGCCAAGTCAAATGAATGGACCCTAACCACGGAAGCTTTCGAGAAATTGCTGAGTTACCTGGATCCGAATTACGAACTTGCAGCTGAGAAGTACGTGACGTTCCACAGCAAGTTGTTGAAGTTCTTTGAGTGGCGCGGGTGTTTGGTACCAGATATGTACGTCGACGAAACGCTTAACCGCGTCACCAGAAAGATCGAGCAGGGTACCGTGGTCGACAACTTTCAGGGCTTTCTGTACGGCGTGGCCAAGAACGTTCTACGAGAAGCGCTGAAGCAGGACAGCGAACTCAAGACCTCAGTCGATGCCGGAACCTTTGTGAACATTCCCGGACCAGAACCAGAAGAGCAAGACTGCCGGCTCGAGTGTATCGAAGTTTGTCTATTGCAGTTACCGCCGGAGGGTCGAAAGCTATTGCTGGCCTACTACGAAACGGGCCACTCATTGCTGCGTCATCGACGTGAATTGGCCCGACAGCAAGGTGTCTCACTGGTTACCCTCAGAGTCCAGGTACACAGGTTGAGAAGAACGTTGGAAGGGTATGTGTCTGATTGCATGAAGCACCATCGCGAGGAAGCAACGGGCAAGGTGTTGCATATTCAGGCAGACAAACTTTGCTTAGAACTTGTTGATTCATCAAGGCAGCGTGCGCGGCAGCCGCGTCGTTGGCAACCCCAGCTTGAACCACGAGCAAAGGGTGCGGCTGCCCGGCGCTGCGCCTAACCCCGCAATACCACCAACGGCAGTTGGTGGATATGTTCAAGTCCAACCTACTGAACAAAGGCCCTGCTAGACCAAATACCACCAACGGCAGTTGGTGGATACGTTCAAGTCCAACCTACTGAACAAAGGCCCCGCTAGACCAAATACCACCAACGGCAGTTGGTGGATACGTTCAAGTCCAACCTACTGAACAAAGAGATAAATGACTACTGCGCCGAAGGCGAATTTGGATGTAGTCCTATCGCGGTCGGCGCAGAAATAACTTAGGCCCCCTCTGTAGAAAGGATCTAAACTATCCACCAACTCCCGTTGGTGGGATTTGGCTATGAGTTGCTCTCTCTTTGGTAGAAAGGACCTGAACGCTTCCACCAACCAACTTGGACAGAGCGTACGACGAAGTCTAAACTTAAGTACCCGACACCTAAATAAACTGTGGGAGGTGAGCAATGATTAGGACTCTTCTAATTCCGCTCATGCTCGTCGGGATCGTTATGGCAGGTGTCGCCGAGCCTCAAAAACAGGAACCAAAAGGGGTGCCGGAACCTTACGCCGGAAAGTGGATCTGTCAAACTTCAATGCCTGGCTACAACATCCTGCTGCCCAGTGCTGATCCCTCACAGCCGCAAACTAATAAGACAACGACGCCGCCAACCGTGATGTTGCTCAAGTTCTCGCTGAAGGCTGATGGCAGTTACGAGTCGGCGGACGGCAAAGGGCATTACTCGTACAACGACACAACAAAGTCAATAACCTGGCTCGATGGACCTCACGAAAAGAAGATGACCAAGACGCAGCTTAGCAAGCGTGATAACAACGCCGTCAAGATTGGCCTCGTCTTCAATCGACGCTATTACGGTTGCTTCATGCCCAAGGCGGAGCCGAGGTAAGCGGTGCCGACTCAACTAACTAAAATTGCGCAATTTTTGAAGTTGAGTTAGCACACTTGTTCTAGGATGGACCACTTAACGTCGTCCTTTACAATCATGACAGATTAAAAAAAGACTTAGCGGAGATTCAGAAGTTGATCACCACACTCTTACAAACTTCTCGTGCTATTTCTTCTCCATGGACGAAAAAATCCGAGAGCTATTCGAGCGCTCCGATGAGTTACTCACCCTCAGCAGAGAAATTTCGCGACAGGCAGACATCGCCCATCGACGCTTGCTCCGAATGCAAACAAGATGCACTCCGACCAGGGAACTACTGCGTGAGGCAGATGCAGTGACTGAACGTCTCAGGGTGGCCATACGCCAGTTACGTTAGGCTTCCACACCTTCCTCCACCCGCTCAATATTTAATTCTTCATGCCTGACTACTGCCTGGCGCACGATTTCGGCGCGCCGTTGTGCTTCATCAGCCTTGGCCCGAAATGCCCTGGCATTTTTCTCGTCGCCGATCTCAGTTAAGTGTCGAGCCACGTGCCGTAGCAACATTACACTTTCCTCAATAGACCTGATCGTGGACCACAACGACTCCTCAACCCCTTCAGTAAGATCCGCCAACAGACTATCAGCTGAGAAGGCGTGACCCGTATGGCAGCGAAAGCGTACGCGGCCACCCTCTTCCAGCTTCAAAAGCACGCCGTGACATTCAGGACACGTATACGAAGAAGGCTGCCAAAGCTCGCGTACATCCAGATCGATGCCCGGCTCCTGCTTGGCTATTCTGACTTCGATATCAAGATTTTCTGGCACGTCGTAAGCTCCTTTTTCTTCCGCCTCGTTCTTCGTGAGTAGTACGAGAAGTGGACCCAGCTCAACTAGAGGGACTCGATAATCTACTCGCACATATTTCAACGCGCTCAGGGGCATAGAAGCCACCAACGCATCTTCGGGATCTTGAACCACCGCCGTGCCGCCGAGCCGTTTGATCGCCCAGAGTCCAGCCGTGCCATCATCCAAACCGCCTGTCAGGACCACACCGATAACCCTTGGCCCATAAACTTGTGCCGCCGAACGAAATAGTGGATCTACCGCCGGGCGGAAGCGGTTTTCCTTCGGCCCGCGTGAGAGGCGAATGCGACCCGGCTCCACCAACATATGATGGTCGGGTGGGGCAACATAGATTGTGCCCGGAGAAATTCGGTCTCCGTCCTTTGGTTGAATAGCCGGTAACTGGCCGGCGCGCTGCAGAATTAAGTCGAGTATGCCTGGCGAATCAGGACCGCTATGCATTACTACAAAGAGAGATCCGGGAAAGGTCTTGGGCAGACTCGCCGCCAGGGTACGAAGGGCTTCAATCCCGCCGGCCGAAGCACCAACTACAACGATGTCCTTCTTAGGCACTATGAGCCTCCGCGGTAGATGGGAAGCAAGCTAACAGGGGAAAGTAGAGGGGTGTGCACCTGTTTATACCACAGGTACCCGGTGAAACCTACCTTGTTTCCCATGCGCCACAATCGCCATCGTTGCAAGCATGGGGATAATGCTGCTGGACCAACTCGTCAGCCAGCAACTTGGCAGTTAAGAGATCAGCCAGGTGATGGTTCTCGCGAATACGATACTCTCCACGCGGCTCGTGTACGATAATTCGATACGATTCAGTGTCGCCCTGGCCGATAAGTAGTGTCTTAATACTGCCATTGTTATGAGCACGTCGCCACAATCTCACCGCTGTTCCTCCTCCGGCAATTCAAAACCCTACACAATTGCGCTTGTAGAGATTTGTAGAGATGAGGAGCAACTTCGATTCCTTTATGTTCTCGCTGTGAACTAAAACGGCAAATCACAAACAAAATGCCAAGCTTACGCAACACTCGCTAATGCTTCCGGATTGGAATAGAATTATGCGTTAAATACCCTTTTGACTTGTTCCCACGATGCTCCATCGATCCCTCCTGGGCGACTGCACTGTCGTCGTCTATTGATGAATAAGGAGTGGCAAAAAATGAGTGACACTTCCAAAGGCAAAACACCGAAAAAGTCCGAAATGAAAAAGGACGACCCGCCATCATCTACCCCGCCTGGTGAACAAACCGATGACAAGTTCTTGACCGTCGGTCTCGGCGCTTCAGCCGGAGGCATACAGGCCCTGAAAGACTTTTTTTCCCGGGTGACTAAGGACAGCGGGATGGCCTATGTGGTCATCCTGCACATGTCTCCTGAGCATGAAAGTAAACTGGCAGAGATTCTCCAGGTAACCAGCCCAATCCCGGTTACTCAAGTTAAAGAACGCGAAAAGATCAGGCCCAATCACGTTTACGTTATTCCCCCGAACCAGAGTTTGGCTATCACCGACGATCACCTGCAACTGACTGCGATGATCGGCATGGAGGAACGGCGATCGCCGGTCGATCTCTTTTTCCGGACCCTGGCCGAAGCAAACGAGTCGCGCGCTGTTTCGGTGATTCTGTCGGGCACCGGCGCCAACGGTTCCATGGGCATGAAGCGGATCAAAGAGTACGGAGGCATCGCCTTCGCTCAAGATCCAAAAGAAGCCGAATACGCTGACATGCCTCGCAACGCTATCGCCACCGGCATGGTCGACTACGTGCTGCCCGTGGCTGAGATTCCGGCGAAGATCATTTCCTACAAAGAGCACCTCAGTACGGTCCAGCTGCCAGAACCGATCGAGGCCGTACAGAAGACCGATGAGCAAGCCCTATTGGAAATCTTCACGCAACTGCGAGTGCGCACCGGGCATGACTTCTCTAACTACAAGCGAGGTACGATTCTTCGGCGCATCGAGCGCCGCCTTGGCCTGCGCGAGTTACCAAATCTGTCAGCCTACTCACAGTATCTCAAGCAACAACCCGAAGAGGTTCATGCCTTGATGAAAGATCTGCTCATCAGCGTGACCAATTTCTTCCGCGACCAGGAATCAATTGACGCACTGCTCGAGAAAGTAATGCTCAAGCTCTTAGACAGCAAGAATCCGGCGGAACCTATCCGTGTTTGGGTAGCGGGCTGCGCCACCGGTGAAGAAGCTTATTCGATTGCGATGTTGCTTTCGGAACAGATCACGATTTACGGACGACCAGCAAACTTACAGGTGTTTGCCACTGATCTCGATGAGGAAGCGATCCAAACGGCCCGCGAAGGTTACTACAAAGAGGCTGAAGTAGCTGATGTTTCCCCGGAGCGGCTACGTCGCTTTTTTAATCGTGAGTCAGACGGTTATCGCGTCCGGCGAGAGCTGCGAGAATCGATCCTGTTTGCGGTCCACAATGTGATTAAAGATCCGCCTTTCTCGCACCTTGATCTCGTCTCCTGTCGTAACCTCCTTATTTATCTGAATCGGAGTGCCCAGGGTAGGGTCCTTGAGGTGTTGCACTTTGCCCTCAATCCAGGGGGCCACTTGTTCTTAGGCGCCTCCGAATCCATTGAAGGCGCGGGCGACCTCTTCTCTACCGTTGACAAGGAGCACCACATTTTTCGCAGCCGGCCGGTACCTCCGCGCGCTTTTCCGGTGCCTGAAATTACTCTCAGGCCTCCACTGGCGGCGATAACTGATAAGGAGAAAAGTCCAGAAGAGAAACGAGCCATTGAACGTCTCTCTTACGCCGATCTGCATCAGCGATTGCTGGAACAGTATGCCCCGCCTAGCGTCATCGTCAACGAAGAATATGAGGTGCTACATCTCTCGGATCGCGCCGGTCGTTACATGCAGGTTAGTGGGGGAGAGCCGTCAGTTAACCTGTTGAAGATAGTCCGGCCCGAGCTGAGGCTGGAGTTGCGCACCGCGCTTTATCAAGCGGTCCATGATCGTATCAATGTCGAAGCAAAGGGCCTGCGAGTAAGTACGGACGAGGGTATTAAAACGCTCAATATTCTGGTGCGTCCCGTCTTGCGAGAGGAAGATGTAACGCGCGGTTTTGTGTTGGTCCTTTTCGTAGAAGCTAAAGAGGAAACTCAAGGGGCCGAAGAAACCAGCGCAAAATCAGCGGAGCCTTTGGCCCGTCGACTCGAAGAAGAGCTAGTGCACTCCAAGAATCAACTGCGGGCCACGGTGGAACAGTACGAGATTCAGCAGGAAGAATTGCGGGCTTCGAACGAAGAACTCCAGGCGATGAACGAGGAATTGCGATCCGCCGCTGAGGAATTGGAGACCAGCAAGGAGGAGTTGCAATCGGTCAACGAAGAATTGACCACGGTCAACCAGGAATTGAAGATTAAGATTGAAGAGTTGAGCCAGGCCAACAACAACTTCCAAAATCTGATGAACTCGACCAACATTGGCACAATCTTTCTCGATCGCTCCCTGAAGGTCCGCGCTTTCACTCCCACCGCGCGCGAAACATTTAATCTTATCCAATCCGATATTGGTCGTCCCCTGCTGGACATAACTAACAAGCTACCAGCGAACCAACTGCTGCAGGACATCGAGAATGTCTTGTCCCAACTGCAAATCATCGAACGTGAAGTCAATACCGCGGACAATCATTCGTACATGATGAAACTGCTTCCCTATCGGACCGTTGACGACAAGATTGACGGTGTCGTGATCACCCTGGTGGATGTGAGCGAACTGGCTCGGAGCCGACGAGAACTCCAGAAGGCCCAGGAAGAACTGGAAAGCCGGGTGAATACACGCACGAAGGAACTGGCCTCTGCCAATGAGGCACTATTGACTGAAGCGAGTGAGCGGGCCCATGTTGAGGACTCACGGATGATGTTGCTCAGCCAGTTGGTGAGCGCGCAGGAAGATGAGCGCCGTCGCTTTGCGCTCGACTTGCATGATCAGTTAGGACAACAACTGACGGCACTAAGAATTAAGTTGGAATCGATGGGCCCACAGATTAAGACTGAACCGCGATTAGAGTCTTCCTTTGTGGAGTTGCAGAATATCGTCAAACAACTCGACACTGACGTCGACTTTCTGGCGTGGCAATTACGGCCAGTCGCTCTTGATGACCTCGGCCTCTCTGCCGCGTTGGAGAGTTACATGAAGCAGTGGTCCCAACACTTTGGCATCGAGGGACAATTCCACGTTGGCGAAATAAGGAGCCAACGGTTCGACCCAATGATCGAAACTAACCTGTATCGCATCGCCCAGGAAGCGTTGAATAATTGTGCGAAGCATTCCCAGTGCTCACGCGCTGAGATCCTGCTTGAGCAACGGGACCACCACGCGGTGCTGATAATCGAAGACAATGGCGTCGGCTTTAACCCGGACAACGTTCACGTCAAGGATGGGAATTGGGGATTGTTGGGAATGCGAGAGCGAGCGGCACTACTGAGGGGAACGGTCGAGATTGAATCATCGCAAAACAAAGGAACAACAATCTACGTTCGTGTGCCATTGCCAGGGCTCGTCGGGGGGGAATCGTGGGGGGGGGAACACACAGAGGCTTAACGAGTGAATAA
>DATFRK010000250.1:0-3348 GCA_035263325.1 Pyrinomonadaceae bacterium
CGTCACGCCTTCCCTTGGGTAGGAATAACGCACGCTTAAAGCGACCTGGTCGAAAGCCCTGGGATCCAAACCCGTGCGCGTCTTGAATCTCTCGATGGAGGCATTCGCTTCCTCAAGCTTGGCCTGATTGCTGGAGAGCAACCGCGGCATCACTTCGTTAAGTAACCGCTTTACCTTTACCTGGGCCACGCCGTCTGATTCAGGCAAGGCGCTCAACAGGTTTGTTGCGGGCTGTGACGCGGGTTTTGCTTTTGGTTGGGCTCCACTGTAGGTATGCCAACCAAGAAGCGTAACCAAAGCAACGAAAACGTAAATAGACTTTCTAATCACTACCACGACCTCTTTTCGCAGATATTTTCATGTCCTTTTCCGATGCCAAGCTACCATACACAGGTTGGCTTAGATCCTGCTACTTGACTGACAATCGCTGACGGATAACACTCGCAGAAACCTTCTGGTATCCCTCGGGAATCTGAAACAAGCGCTTATCAACCTCAAGTGAAATACCGGTTAACTCCATGGTGGTGTTGCTGCCGTCAGCCGAGGTCGTCGACGCTTTGATGGGCATACCGAGTTCGTCGTCAATCCAGATCAGGGTTTCATTATTGCTGACGGTTCCCCGAGTTGAAGTGTTAACAGTTTGATACTTGGTAGATGAGCGACCGTTCAGGACTTCGGTGCCAGCTTTTTGATATCGGGTGGCCGTCGTCTCAGTATTGAGTAGTCGCTCCGGTGAATCTTCGCTAGGGAACTCCTCGTCTGTAGCTTCAGGTTCGGCGCCGAGTGCGGCGTAGATCTTTTGCTCAGGCAGTATCACAAAAGATCCTTGTTCGGTTTCCAGGTAGACGACTCGGTTCTGTTCATCACGCCGGAACTGTCCGTCTTTGGCGATGGTTGTCTTAACCGTGGTTGACTCACCTGTAGTACGGGTGAAGGTGATGGTTCTGACCGCCTGGTAACGTTCAGGTTCTTTCGTTTGAAAGGGAGGAGTTGACGAAACTATTGGTTCCGTCGTGGATTCACTTGACTGCTTGGGAGCCGAAGCACAACCGGGAAGGAGTATTAGGGCGAGTGTAGCAGCGATCAGGAGAGGCACCTGCAAACCGGGTCGCGACATCATGCTCACACTCGTTCAACCAACATCGCCAGGCCCATCCCCCCGCTAACGCAGAGAGTTGCTAATCCGAGCTTCGCGTTTCTTTTGGTCATTTCGTGAAGCAGGGTGGTAGTGATGCGTACTCCGGTACAGCCGATCGGATGGCCCAGGGCAATCGCGCCTCCATTTACGTTTAACTTGTCCGCGTCGAACCGCAGTTCCCGATCACACGCAATAACCTGGGCGGCGAAAGCTTCATTCAGTTCAATCAGGTCGATATCGTGCAGGGTGAGTTTTTGCCGGGCGAGCAAGGCTTTGATGGCGGGCACTGGTCCAATCCCCATTATCTCGGGAGCTACTCCGGCGATCTCGAAATCGACGATGCGCGCTTGAGGGGTTGTGCCATAAGACTTCACTGCGGCTTCGCTTAGCACCACGATGGCTGACGCGCCATCAGTTATTCCCGATGAGTTTCCAGCAGTTACCGTACCTTCGCGCGAGAAGACCGGGGCGAGTTTGCTCAGATCCTGGATCGTTGTTCCCGGCCGTGGATGTTCATCCTTTTCGAAACTTACTGTCTCGCCTTTGCGGCCCTTAATCTCGAGGGGCAGAATTTCGTCGCGGAAACGTCCAGACTGGGTGGCTGCCTGCGCCCGCTCTTGCGTTCGCAGTGCGTATTCATCCTGTTCCGATCGGCCAACTTCATAGCGACTTGCAAGGTTCTCCGCCGTCTCACCCATCACCAGTCCCGACAGTGGATCACTGAAGCCGTCGCGATACATGCCATCCACCAGGGATGAGTTTCCCATGCGCATTCCCCAGCGGGCGCCTTCAGCGAAATAGGGCACGCGCGACATGCTCTCTGTGCCGCCGGCCAACACAACCTCGGCGTGGCCCAGCATGATTTCCTGCGCTGCCAGAAAGATTGCTTTCAAACCCGAGCCGCAAGCCTGGTTAACGGTGAACGCCGGTACTGTTTCGGGGGCGCCTGCGCGATAGGTAATTTGCCGAGCGACGTTTGGTCCACCACCTGCTTGCCTCGCGCAGCCCCAAATTGACTCTTTGATTTGGTCCGCCTTGACACCGGCGCGACGCAGACTTTCCTGGGCGACTGCAACTCCGAGATCGGCTGCGGTCCATGATGCGAGTGTGCCGCCAAAGCGCCCGATTGGTGTGCGTACTGCTCCTGCGAGATAGACGTTCTTCATAGGGAAAAATGGTAGCACATACCTTGAGAGCGGGAGGCATCGCCTCACTGGTCGAAATTCCACCAACGGCACTTGGTGGTATTCGACTATTGCTTTTTCCGCGCAGACCAATTAAAAAGCGCTGGCAAGTCACCTCACACAAATGTTTCAACGCCTCACCACGCCCGCGCTCCTGGAAGCCGCACGCATAAAGATCTCGGCCCTACTCCGCGACCACGCCGAATGGTTTTGCACCCCCGGCAAAGGCGAGACTCAAGCCCTGCGCCGTCACGAAATTGATGTCAGAGTTTCGCAACAGCGACTCGTACTTTCCTGCTGGACCGAGAAGGGCAGCCGCTCCTGGCGCATTCTTGGTTGGCACTGGAACGGTCAGAGTCTCACTCTCCAGGCCTCTCGAAAAATGGGGGCCGAGCGACCGCTGATCGAGTTGATTCCGCGTGCTTCCGCCTCAGCTGTGGCCGCCACGATCAGGGCGGCGCGGCAGATTCGTTGCGATCAGTTGGCCCAACTTGCCTGCGCACTCGAACCCGAAACCAGGTTGGAAAGAGTGGCCCTGAGTCCGGGAGTCAGAAAGGGCCAACCGGGACGTTACGCGCGCATATTGCTGCGACGAAAGCGGGAACGAATCGCGGTCACTGGATCAGTTGCACCGACTCATCCCGCCGGCGTCGATGCCTTTATTTCAGCAGCGCTCCTTTGGTTCAAGCGCACCGCAGAGCGTATTCGTCCGCCATACGTGCAACAGCTTTGGCTGATTGTCTCGCCGAGTTCCTTGAAGCCCACGTTGTATCGGGTAGCTCTCCTACGCGACAGTCTGAAGTCGATCATGAAGGTGTACACGGTGGATGACGAGTTAACGGTCCTGACAAACGAGACTCTTCCGGCACGACGAGAGCTGTGGAAGCGCAGACTGGCACGTTTTCCGCCTGTACCGCCTGTCGCGCTGACCGAATCAGCCGCTGACATTTCACGTTACGCTGCGGAAGCAATAGATGTGGTTCATGCGCGTCACGGCGAAACTATTCGTTACCATGGCTTACCCTT
>DATFRK010000251.1:0-11612 GCA_035263325.1 Pyrinomonadaceae bacterium
TATCTCCTCAAAGATATGTTTTTTGAAGAGCTCGAGGAGGCCATCCGCAAAGTAAATGGCGGCGCCCGGCGCATCCCAACGTTGGTTGCCGAGCGCCTCGCCGAACGAATGATCAGTTCGGATTTGACGAGTAGAGAACTACAGGTGCTGGAAGAAATTGTCCGGGGCAAGAGCAACAAGGAGATCGCCACCGCCCTGCAGATTAGCGAGGCTACGGTCAAGAGCCACATTAACAATATCCTTGGTAAATTGGGGGTAACTGACCGCACCCAGGCGGCGACTACGGCGCTGCAGCGGGGGATTATTCATCTGCGTTAACTAGACTTTTTGGGCGACCCTCGTCCAGGAATCCCACCAACGGAAGTTGGTGGATCGTTTAAGTCCAGCCTACCCTCCCAGCGCAAAACCTTCCTCAAAGAATCCCACCAACGGCAGTTGGTGGATCGTTCATGTCCAGCCTTTTGCGATTTGTCTCTTTGTCCAGCATTGGCCAAACGCAGGCGTGATCTTGGGAAAGCAGCGTCTAGCTTGGACATGAAGGGACCACCAACTGCCGTTGGTGGGATTTTGGGAAAAGGGGACTTGTTTTAGGTAGGTTGGACATGAAGCAACCACCAACCCCCGGTGGGACTGCTGGCAATCTTGAGATTTCCGGAAACTTGTGGCTCCCAGCCGATTACTGGGGTTGAATCAAACTAAAGTTGGAGGCAGAGACCCACCACTTGACTCATGACAGCAAATGCTTACGAGTGTTAGTTTGTGGCCCTGCTACTTGAGAATTGTCTTCTCAGTCCCGGGCCAGTGAATGAGGGTATTTGAATTTCCATCCCAACTTGTTGCACCACCTTCATTCCAAATCGAGTAAAGCCCGGGGCTGGGAACCACCCCCAATCAAGAATCTCGACTCAATTTTTGCTTTCTCAGCTCATGGTGCCTTAACATACGGGCTCACCAAACGGGTCGTTTAGTGCAAATCCGGAAGTTGAAAAAGGAGTTTTTATGGCCGCTTCTAGTTCAAGCATTCAGGCACTACCGCTCACCTCTGAAAGCCTATACGACAAACTGAACAGTAAGTGGCACAAGCGAGCGCTCCAGGTTCTCATGTTTGTAGTACTGGCCCACTGGGCGGAACACCTGGCGCAGGCAACTCAGATTTATGTGCTGGGTTGGCCCCGGCCGCAGGCGAATGGCGTGCTCGGTTTGTGGTTTCCCTGGTTGGTTACCACCGAAATGCTTCACTACGGCTATGCACTCGTCATGTTGGTTGGTATTTGGACGCTGCGCAAAGGGTTCACCGGATTGTCGCGCAAGTGGTGGACCGTGGCGCTCGTCATCCAATTCTGGCATCACATCGAACATGCACTATTGCAAGGTCAGGTGCTTTTTCACCACAACTTGATTGGCTCGCCCGTGCCCGTTAGTTTCTTGCAGATGTTGTTCCCGAAATCTCGCGTTGAAATTCATCTGTTCTACAACTCAATCGTTTTCATTCCGATGATGATTGGCATGTACTACCACATGTTCCCACCCGCCACCGAACGTGAGCGGCCAGCGTGTGCATGTGCGTGGCACCAGGCCTCGGCGCACGCCTGATTTGCGGAAACTCCTGCCTGATACGAACGGGAACTGAAAGTCGGCGAAAGGGTTCGCACTACTGTTCAACTCCCCACTACGCAAGTTAGCCCTTCGTCTTCTGGCGCTCGTTATCGGCCCACTGCTGCTCTTTAGCTCAGTCGCTTGCACTCACTCGCGACTATCATCCCCGGCAGTAAAGGTGGATACTCAAATTACACCGCAGCCAGTGCGGGTGGGGGCTGCCATGGTGAGACTTGAGCTTCGTGATCTTTCGGGCCAGCCTCTAAGTGGCGCGCACATCCTGGTTGAGGGCAACATGACACATCCGGGAATGAAGCCGGAATTCGGCGAAGCGAAGGAAGTCGAACCAGGGCGATATCAAGCCCCGCTTGAATTCACGATGGCTGGTGATTGGCTGTTGATTTATCACGTCACGTTGCAGTCTGGTGAAAAATTGGAGCCGCAAGTTGAGGTTAAAGGCGTTCGCGCCAACTAAAGAAGTTGTCCAAGCCAACAGCCAACCAGGTTCCTTTCGATCTCTTGCAAGTACCGGTTGTCGGCCGTTTCCTGAGCTGGCACCACGCCCGGACGGTCCTGCAGATACCCCTCTTCCTCATCAGTATCGCCATGGTTCTGCACGGATTACTGGGGCCAAGTCTCGCTCCCAAGAACCTGGCCACGACGCTCAGTTGGGTTCATTTTCGGGGCGTGCTCGTACTGGTGCTGCTTTGCGCCGGTAACTTTTTCTGTCTGGCTTGCCCGTTCATGTTGGTACGCGAGGGGGCCAGGCGCTTTCTCAAGCCGCAATTCAACCTGCCGCGGATCTTACGCAACAAATGGCTCTCAGTAGCGCTCTTTGTAGTGATTCTTTTTGTCTACGAGCTTTTTGATCTCTGGTCTTCACCCTGGTGGACGGCCTGGTTGATTGTCGGCTACTTTGCCACGGCGCTGGTGGTGGACGGATTGTTCAAACACGCGCCGTTCTGCAAGTTTGTCTGTCCGATTGGGCAATTTAATTTCGTGGCGTCCACTGTCTCGCCGCTCGAGGTAAAGATCCGGAACCATGACGTTTGTGCCAGTTGCAGCACGAAGGATTGCATTCGCGGGCGACGCGAGCCTGCCTCGCAACTGGTGGTGATCCAACGTGGGTGTGAACTCGCTCTCTATCAACCGCGCAAGGTGGGTAACCTTGATTGCACGTTTTGCCTGGACTGTGTTTACGCGTGCCCTCACGACAACGTGGGAATTCTCTCCCGGTTGCCGGCCAGTGAGTTGATGATCGATCCCATGCGCTCGGGCGTCGGCTATTTCTCGCGGCGGAAAGATCTGGCAGCGCTCGTGATTGTGTTCACCTTTGGTGCATTGCTCAATGCTTTCGGGATGGTTAGCCCGATCTATGCAGTGGAGAATCGCCTGGCCCAGGTCTTGCACCTGCAACACGAAGCACCAGTACTGGGCTTACTCTTCAGCTGGTTTCTGGTGATCGAGCCAATGTTGTTGTTGGGTCTGGCGGCCTGGTTGACAAGGGTTTGGGGCAAGAGTTCGCTGGCTGTTCTGCCGCTGCTGGTCCGTTACACTTACACTTTGGTTCCGCTTGGTTTTGCCATCTGGCTGGCCCACTACTCATTTCATTTTCTGACCGGTCTCTACACTTTCATCCCGGTGACGCAAAGCGCGATCGCCAGTCTTGGGTGGCCTATCCTGGGCGAACCGCTCTGGACGTTGACGGGCTTGCCGGTGGCTGCGGTGCATGTATTTGAATTTGGTTTTCTTGGCCTGGGATTAATTGGCTCTCTGCTGGTTAGCTATCGTTTGTCACAGGCAGAGTTGGTTCATCCCTGGCGCGTGTTTGGTCTGTGGGCAGCTGTTTCGTTACTGCTTTGGCTGGCAGCCTTGTGGCTGATGGCTCAACCAATGGAAATGCGAGGGATGATTCTTGGTGGCTAGTCGCTGGTCCCTGATGTGTGTTCGTCATAGCCGTGGCCGGTTGCGGGCGGCCTTAGTTTTTTCAGTTGTCTTGTTTACCACCCCGGTCAGTGCTCACGAAGGTCCTCCCTTTCCGATCGTACAGGACAAGCCGGTTGGTCCAGCAGTGATTTCAATTTGGACCGATCCTGACGTTGGTAACGCCACATTTTTTGTCCTGGTGAACCCACCGGCCGGCGGGGTGCTACCAAATGATTTGAAAGTGCGCCTCGGCGTGCAGCCGAAAAGCGGCCGCCTGGCGGAAGCGAATTATGAAATGCAGCGCGAGAATCTAAGTGGACAGGTGCAGTACAAAGCCGTGCCATACCTGGACCAGCAGGAGTTGTGGCGTGTTCGAGTGACGTTGGTCAGTGCTGCTGGTGGTGGGGAATTGATTAGTGAAGTGGAGGCCACACCGCCAGGTTATGGACGTTGGGATCTGTTGATTTACCTGTTGCCGTTTTTGGCGGTTGGGTTGTTGTGGATGCGGGCAGTGTTGAGGCGGCGACGGGCTTGAGATCCGAGATCTTGGCGCCACGCTCGAGCGCTCGTCCGCCAGCTTGGGGAACTTCCGTTATCAGTTGCAACACTTATCGGAGCCTGCTAACAAGCAAATAAACTTCACGCAACTCTCTGCGCCAACCTCAGCGTACTCTGTGTCTCAGCGGTGATCGCCTGTTAGCATCGTTCAACCGCAATGAAAGTGTTTGTTGACAGGCGATCACCGCTGAGACGCAGAGTACACTGAGGTTGGCGCAGAGAGTTGCATGAGCGCGAATTCTCGGCGAGGCAGTTGAGCGACTGTCAACGTAGGGTTCATTAGTCTGGCTTACATTTTGGGACATTACTCGCGAGCTACGTAACTGTCTGATCTCAAATTCCTGATCTGGGATCGCGAGTAAACTCCGGCAACGGTCAAACCGACTCAATGGGAGGTCGCTGCTGTTGCCCCTGACGCAGACGGCGAAGCTGAGGCCGTTGGCGAAGGCGACGGCGGTGCTTGCAGCACAAACACTATTGGCTGTGCCGACACAATGCCCTTGTCCTCCTGAATCGTCAGAGTCTGATTCGGCTTGATGTCCCCGATTGACTGGCGCTGTCCACTTGGCCAGTTGATTTCCAGGCTCAGGACCCGATCGTCTTCAGGCTTACCGAGACCGAAAGTCAACATCATTTCACTCTGCGACAAATAGCTCGAACCGGTCTTCACCATTTCGTACTCGCGTGCTCCCTTGGAACTCTTAAGTTGGACTCGCGCACCGATGCCGTCCCGATTCGACGCGGTACCAACAAGTTTCACGCGCAGCATGTCGTTTTGGTTGGCATTGTCGTTCCGCAGCAAACGCGCCGGACCGTTGTTGGCCATGATCAGCAAGTCGAGGTCGCCATCGTTGTCGAAATCTCCGTACGCCGCGCCGCGCCCGACGATGGCGCGTTGTAGCGCCCTGCCCAATTTGGGCGAGATCTCTTCAAACTTGGATTTCCCTTTGTTGTGAAATAGATGGGGTGGCTGCGCGTACTTAACGTTAGGTTGCACCACGCTGATGTCGTCAGACACGTGGCCATTGGCAGCGAAGATGTCGAGCAGGCCATCGAGATCGTAATCAAAGAAGAAACAGGCGAACGTCAAAGATTGGGCCGACATTTTGCCAATGCCCGAAGTGCCAGCCTCATCATTGAAGAGGCCTGAACCATCGTTGCGATAGAGCGACATGCTCTCGTTGGTGAAATTGCCAATTACGAGACTTTGCCGACCAGTCTGATCGTAGTCAGCCGCGTCGACTCCCATTCCCGCGCGCGCTGTGCCTGCTTCACTAAAAGCTACCCCGGCGGCGACCGCGTTATCGGTGAACGTGCCGTTGTGGTTGTTGCGGTAGAGCTTATTTGGCTCGGTATCGTTGGCCACAAAGAGGTCCAGCCAGCCATCGTTGTCGTAGTCAAGCAAGGCGACGCCAAGTGCTTTGCTGGTTGGATCCTGCAAGCCGGCTTTCTGAGTAACGTTCTCAAAGGTCCCGTTGCCTTTGTTGTGATAGAGCGTGGAACTTTGACCCTTGTAAGCCTGGGGAGTGCAATAGGATTTGTTCTTGCCATCAAGCGAACAGTACTGATCCTTTTCGATGGACCAATCGACATAGTTGCAGACGAAGAGATCGAGTTTGCCATCCTTGTCGTAGTCAAACCAGGCGGCGCTGGTCGAAAAGCCCGGATCACCGACACCGGCTTTGCCGGTCACATCCGCAAACTTGCCGTTGCCGAGATTGCGAAAGAGATGGTTGGCACCAACACTGGTGATGTAGATGTCAACGTTCCCGTCGTTGTCGTAGTCGCCGATCGCACATCCCAATCCGTAAGTCTCGACTGCCAATCCCGCCTGGCGCGTGACATCGGCGAATGTGCCGTCCTTGTTGTTGTGATAAAGCGCCATCACGGTCTTGCCGGTTTTCTGATCCGGCCAGGAGGTAGAGTTCACTAACAGGATGTCCTGCCAACCGTCGTTATCGTAATCGAGAAAACAGCCACCGTTACCCATCGTTTCCGGCAAGTATTTCTTACCAAACGCGCCACTGTTGTGTTTGAAATGAATCCCGGCGGTTGCGGTCACATCGGTGTATTCGATTGGCCCGGACGGTCGGGGCGGCGTTGGGCTAGGCGAAGGCGAGGCGCTGGCGGTTTCGGCCACGGGCGCATTTGTTGTCGGCGCCGGAGCCGCGGGTTGGTTCTTGCAATTCGTTAAGGTAAGTATTGCGGTGCAAATCAGGGGGATGGCGACAAGGCGTAGTTGCTTCAAACTGCACTTTCTCTCTTTCTAGAGTCTTAAAGCAATAATGGAATTTAAGCAGTAACCACCGAGGGCTTGCGGCGTGACTCGAGCCACATCTCAATTAACATTGCTGTTGGTCCAACTATGAACAACGCGTAGAGCGGCGCATAAACAACCTGGTTAAGCCGCAACAGACTCTCTACCACTGCAACTAAGAAGACCACCAGGCATTGACCCCACTTCGATTTCACTGTTGTCTTGGGATCGGTCACCATAAAGAAGACGAACAGCTGATACATTGGTCCAGTTATCGGCGCTATCTCCGCCTGCCAGGGGTCCCCGGTTATCCAGCTGCGCACAAAGGCCAGGGCAAAAAACGAAAGGACATAAGTCGCGCTAATATGAAAGCGCCGCGCACGCCAAATTATGACCGAGCCCAGAACCCAGATAACCAGCATGGGCCAGATAAAGTTGCCCCACTGAATGCTCAAGCTGGACACAGTCTCCGGCGCCAGGAACAGCAATACACAAATGCCAAAATTCGAGGGATTCCAAAGATGCCGGCCCTTGATCCGCAAGACGTACTTCGACATGATCGACAGCACACTGCACAACGCGTAGGGCCAGAAAGCAGGCGACCGCACCAGGATGCCGACACTGATGCCAGTAATGTAAGCACTGGCCAGGTTGAGCCACTTGCCGTAAAAGATCCGCCCCAACAGCAGCTCTGTCACAATCGCCGCTACGATTGCCAGTAACGTACGCTGATAACTTTCGAGGATACCGTAGGAGAGATGTCCTACCAGCAGGATGCAGGTGATGAAGAGCGGCGGAACGTAACGATTATCAAGCCGGAACTTCTTGCGTTCCGAAACCTCTATGGCTGGGGTGATTGCCGGCTCACTGGTTGACTGGCTCATGCAGGCTCCTTGATTTTTTGCACCTGGCCAGCGGCTGGCTGTTCGATTGTGGAGACCTTTCCGGAAGGCCAGCGAATTTCTGCTTTTTCGACTCGGGCATTTTTACCCAGGCCGAAGTGCAGTCGTCGTTGACTTTGGGAGCAGAAACCGCTTCCTCCCGAAACTTCCTGCACTTGTTGTTGGCCATTCCAGAACAGTTTTACTTCGGCGCCAATAGCGCTGCGGTTACTCGACTGTCCCTCTAATTCGAAATCGATCCAGCCGTTCGCGGGGTTCGTGGTGTTTTTGTAGATGAGCAAGGGGCCCTTCTGATTCGCGACCACGACATCAAGCACACCGCGATTCCAAAGATCGACCAACGCGACAGAGCGGCCATCGAAGTTATCGTTTGCGCCGACTGCCGACGCGACATCAACAAACTTGCCGGAGCCGTCATTTAGCCAAACCCGTTTTTGTTGGTAGCCCGACAGGCTGCGTCCCTCCATCGCCGGCCAATGAGCAGCGTCGGAGATGATGGTGGAGTTGCCCCCGGCAATCTTGGAGAAGTCGTACCAGTAGTTCTTGTTGCGGTCGGCCGATACGTATCCGTTAACCAGGTAAAGATCTTGCATGCCGTCGTTATTCAGATCGCCAAACTGGGCGCCAAAACTCCAGCCCCCAATCTCCACGTCCATGTCACGCGCCAGGTTATCGTATTGCAACGAATCTCCTGCCGTGCCCTCTTTTGGTACCCACAGATTGTTGCCCTGGATCAGCACGCCTTCCTCAGAAATGTTTGAAACGTAGATCGCGTAAGTGCCCTGGTTCAGGACGTCCCCGACTGCGGCGTTCATTCCGCTCTTGGGAGAAAAGCCAACGCCTGTTTGTTTTCCCACTTCATGAAATTGTTTGCCGTCGTTGAAGTAGAGTTCGGAAATTCCGTAATCGTTGGCGATGAAGAGATCGGCATGACCACTATGGCGCAAATCGGCCGCGACGGCCGCCAGTGCCCACCGCCGACTGTCGATACCTACTTTGCGGCTGACTTCTTCAAATGAACCATTGCCAAGATTGTGAAACAGATATTTGCGGCCGCCATTTTTTGCGTATTCAAAACTCTCCGGCATCATCCTCGTTGTCTTCAGATGCCAGAGGTCTACGTCCTCGGCGTAGTAGCCACCCAGGAATAGATCCAGACGACCATCGCCGTCGTAGTCAAACCAGATCGCAGTGTTTGCATTTACCCACGGCGGTAGACCTGCTTTTTCAGTAACACGTGTGAACCCGTGGCCGCTGTCGTTGTGAAACAACTCCGGCTTGCCCCACTTGTAAAGGAACAGGTCCTCATAACCATCGTTGTCATAGTCACCCCAGACGGCGCCCATCGACACGCCGGTGCCCACCTGGTTTACGTCTGCCAATCCCACCTGGGCGGCAACGTCGGTAAACGAGCCATTGCCCAGGTTGCGAAACAGGCAGTTCTTACTGCCTTCGCCGCTGTTGGTAACGTAAAGATCTGACCAACCGTCCCGATCGAAATCGACCACCGAAACGGCCGCCCCCATCGAGGCGACCTGGGGCATGATGTGATCTAGTTGATGGTCCAGTGTGGGTGCCTGGTGAATGAAATTTACACCGGAGGCTTTCGCTACTTCCTCGAAGTGAAAACCGAAACGAGAAACTGCGGTGGTTGGGTCAACCTTTGCGACCGCCGTTTGGCGACGGGTGGCGAGGCGCTTAAGAACTAACGGTAACGCCAGTAGTGCGATAAAGCAGACAATAAGAATTATTCGACCGCGAGTCATCTGTCTCCCTGAGTTCTTAACGCATTACGAAATACGAAAGGAGTTATGTAACGTGTGTGATAGTTTTGCCAGTCCGCGGGATAGCGTTTGTAGACCCACTCGTCCTCGAGTTTGCCTGGCGGCGTAATGTATTCCTGCTTCGCGTGGTATGGCAAAGGCAGTACTGTCTTCGAGAACGTTGAATTGTAATCGCCATCCTTGATCCAGCCATCGCCCATGATCACGTAATCACGCAGCCAACCGGCCGGCGGAGCTGGTTGTTCCGGAAACCGCAGTGACATTTCATCGCCCGAGGCTACGATAACGTAACGATCATCGATCTGTTGCAAGAGCTCACGTACTTCCCCGTAACGAGTGTAGTAGCCGATTAGATCACGCCAACTCTGCTTGGTGCTATAGAACGTATTGTAGTCAGGAATTTCCGGCGCCCCTGCGTCGGGACGGTGAATAACTGAGTAGCCCCGATAGTGGAGATCGACCGTGCTTGGTAGCAGAGTTTGCAGTTTCACGTCCGCATTTGGCAGACCCTCGGCCCATTCAAGTTTGTCCCAGTAGATTTCTAAATTTGTACGCAGTCTGACGCGACGTGGCGTGCCGGGCTGAAACATATCAGTCAGGTTGAAAAGAATTGTCTTCTTGCGACCCGCAGGGAAGCCGAGATTGTCTTGCGCCACCTTCCAGCCGCCATGCCCATCCGGTACCTCAACGCTCAAGCTTTTGGCGTGCCAGCGAGTTCCCTGGGTGATGGCCACGTTGACTGACGATTCCGTGTCGTGAATTGACCCATGGGCGATCAAATACAATGGTCCACTTGCCGGAGCGTCCGGACCTAGATCGACTTCTACGTAGTGATCGCGAGTCAGGCCTTGATACTGGCCTCGTCCGAAAGTGTCGAGAGCCCTGCCGTCAAGACTGGTGAGAATGTCAGTGACATCCTTACCATTATCGTCGATTGCCTGGGCGATCTTTTTCGGAGACGCTACGGTGGTTAAGCCAAGTTTGGCCGGTGGCACCACAAATCGCTCATCGACGAAGATCTCAGTTCCGGCCGGATGATCAACCGTCATCAAGGCCAGGTAGTCGTAGTAGTAAACCTCCCAAAGCTCAGCAGTGACCCGGATGTCGTAGTAGCCATCGTGAGGAACGAGTTGGTCACGTCCGATCTTGTACCACTCTCCGGTCGCGGCAATCTTGGCTGAGCCGAGGGTATTGATGCGCAACCCAATCGCCGAACCCCAGGGTACGGCGTCCTTCACAAACTCCATCTGTTTGCCGTTGTAAGCAAAAAGGAACGGGCACGACGCTTTCAATCGTTGTTCCGTTACTACTTCCTGATCGGCCTTGATCTCAAACTCCGCTCTCACAGTGCCGTTGGGCCAGACAACCCGTACCACGTCAGCGCTGGATTGGTCGCCCAGACCGAAATGCAAAAGTGGGCCGGTGATTGGTTGCTTCTGCACCAGCAAACCGGCCCGGATTTCAATCTCCCCGCCGACGCCGAATGGATTTATCCGCTGATCACCGACCGCTTGCACGGCGCGCGGCCGTACCACTTGCCAGTGATAGTTCTTCGCCCCGCTGTTAATTGCCTGCAGCACTTTCCCTTCGGGCGAAAGGCCGACCAGATCGAGTCGTCCGTCGCTGTTCAGATCGGCAGCAGCAAAGACAAAGTCAGGTCCAACTGGCTGCGGCAGTGGTTGAAACTTGTTCTGCTCATCATTCAACCACACAAGCCCGCCAATAACATTCTTACCGCCTGGCACTTCCCGGAAGGTTAGGAGCAGATCGTTGCCGCCGTTGTTGTCGAGATCCGCCACTGCGAGATGAAACTCGCGCTGTTCGTAATTGGCGATATCCGCAAACTTTGCCAGGGCGACGATCTCCCACTCGCTTCCCTCATTCTTATCGGAAATGCGAACAATGCTACCGTCCACCTGCACGGCAATGAGATCGAGCACGCCATCATTATTGGCGTCGTCAACGCTGATAGCGCGAATATGCGGCAAAGTTGCCGGCAGTGGTCGTTCGCGAAACTGACCCTGGCGTTCATTGCTAAAAACGTGAAGTTGGCCGGCACCGTCGACGATTGCTGCGTCAGGATCGCCATCTGCATCCAGATCCGCCCAGGCGAATTGTTGTAGTCCTGAGATACCAGTGAAGGGATGTAATTCGAGAAAGGTGTCGTCGCCGTTGTTGCGAAGAACAGTCGGCAAACCTTCTTTGCTGCCGAGGACGATATCCAGATCGCCGTCGGCTTCGATATCCGCGGCCCATGCGCCCAGGTACGGCGCGTTCAAGACGGTCGCCGGAAGTTTTGTCAGCTGAGTGACATCGTGAAAATTCTTGGGATCGTCCTGCCGCATTAGCCTCACGCCACCGGCGCCTGCGAGTACCAGGTCAGTCTTGAAATCGTAGTTGAGATCGACCGGCGTGATGCCGTCGAACGTGGGACTCGAACTTGGCGAGCCGCCAGGAAATGTCATTTTGGCCCCACTGGCCAATTGCACCTCACGATCATTGGCGACCGTCACCACTGGCGCGCTTGATCCGCTCAAGGAGATCGCCTGGCTCCAGGTCCAGTGATTACTTTCAATGCCGCTGACTGGT
>DATFRK010000252.1:0-18856 GCA_035263325.1 Pyrinomonadaceae bacterium
CTTGGTTTCGGCCGCCCTTACGTTGGGGTCGACCTCTCGTACATTGCGACCAGCACTTCGGCCCTTGGCGGTGCTCCCCATGGCTTTTACCAGGCTTTCAGTAGCCCGCACCGACAGATCGTTTTGAATGACCTGGCGAGCGACTCGTCGCTGCTGGTCCACATCCTCGAGACCCAATAAGGTTCTCGCATGTCCAGTCGAAAGTCTTTTTTCTTTGACCAGCTGTTGCAGGTCGTCCGGAAGCCGCAGCAGGCGAAGATAGTTTGTGATGTACGATCGATCGCGGCCAAAACGTTCGCCAAGGGATTCCTGGGTCATGCCTACTTTGTCGATTAGGTTCCGGTAGGCCTGTGCTTCTTCTATAGGATTTAGATCTTCACGCAGCACGTTTTCGACCAGCGCAACCTCTAACAGGTCGCCATCAGCTACATCCTTTACCAGAACCGGAATCTTTGCCAGGCCTGCAGCTTTGGCTGCCCGCCATCGACGCTCGCCGGCTACCAGCTCATAACGCTGACCGACGCGTCTAACGAGCAGGGGTTGAACCACGCCATGGACCTTCACCGACTCTGCTAAGCTGTTCAGGCTCTCAAGATCGAAGGCGGCCCTGGGTTGTGCGGGGTTCCGATCGATCAGGTCGATATCGACTTCGTTAGGATTGTCTTGCAGATCGAAAGCGCGGTCAGACGACAGCAGCGCCCCCAACCCCCGACCCAGTGCTTTCCGGTTCATGCACAATCTCCTTTGCCAGTTGCGAATAGGCTTCGGCACCCTTCGACTGCCGATCGTAGAGAATAATCGGCTTACCATAACTTGGGGCCTCTGCAAGTCGAACATTCCGCGGGATCACTGTCTGAAATACTTGTTTACCGTAGAAATCTCTCAAGTCTGAGGCGACTGCCGCAGAAAGATTCGTGCGTTCGTCGTACATGGTCAAGAGCAGACCTTCAATCATCAGGCCCGGGTTATGCAGGCGGCGAATGCGCGCCAATGTATCGAACAGTTCGGTGACTCCCTCCAGCGCAAAATACTCGCACTGAATGGGGACCAACAGAGACCTAGCGGCTGTAAGAGCATTGAGGGTCAAGAGACCCAAAGACGGTGGACAGTCGATGATGAAGTAATCGTACTGGGAATCAACCTCGGTCAAGGCCTTTCGCAGACGAAATTCGCGCTGCTCCATTTCCACGAGTTCGATCTCAGCCCCAGCAAGATCCTTATTCGCAGGTACTACGGTCAAATATGGCAATTGAGTCTCAAGCGTGAGGCTGGTGATGGATTCATCCAGCACAAGGGAGTGATAGAGACTTTTTCTAAAGGACCCTCGTTGAATGCCTACACCGGAGGTAGCGTTACCTTGCGGATCCGCGTCAACCAATAAGACACGAAACCCCCAGCTGGCCATTATTGCAGCGAGGTTTACGGCGGTTGTGGTCTTCCCAACTCCACCCTTCTGGTTCGCTACGGCTATTGATTTAGCCATTTTGTGTTGAGGGGTATTTCTCCTCGATGGGATTGTTAGCGGGCTAAACTAGCATATTCCACCTGCAGCAAGCCACTGGCTCCTAAAAGTTCTCCAGTTTTATTACGCTTGGGAATGTTTCACGTGTCCCGTTGTTGGACGCGGATGACGATGTTTCACGTGAAACGTTTCAGTTTCTACGCAGCGGCCTTTTGCCGGAGGGTGAGGTAAACCAGCAAAGTAGAAAGAGATGCGGGCGTAAGACCGGGGAGGCGTCGGGCGTCGCCAAACGTCTGAGGCTGAGCTCGATTGAGCCGCTCAACCACCTCATTCGACAGTCCGCTAATGCTTGCGAACACGATACCCTTCGGAATGCGCAGCGAATCGTGTTGGTAAATTCTGCCCAACGTGGCCTCCTGGGAGGCCAGGTACCCGGCGTAGAGCGAATCTGCCAGCGCCGACTTGAGATCGGATTCACTCGCCAGACTCTTGACGTCAGACGGAAGCAAGGATCTTATTAACTCGGAGGTGACGGCCGGTCGTTTTGCCAGCTGTGCTAGCGATATCTGATCGCCCAGATCCGCATCGAGTAGGGAACTCATAGCGGCGTACGCAGCGTCGGCGCGCCTCAGGCGACAACTATCGAGCGCGTCACGAAGCTTCGCTAGCCGATCTTGTCGCGCATTGAATCGCTCCCAATCTGAGTCTCCAACCAGTCCCAAATCTCTACCATACTTTTCGAGACGAGCATCTGCATTGTCGTATCGGAGTGCCAACCGATGCTCCGCTCTCGAAGTGAATATGCGGTAAGGCTCGTCCACGCCCTGTTTGATAAGATCGTCAACCAGAACACCAATGTACGACTCTTCTCGTTGCAAGCGAAAAGCCTCGCGCCCGGCTACGAATTGTGCGGCATTAATCCCCGCAACTAATCCCTGGCAACCCGCCTCTTCATAACCGGTCGTCCCGTTGATCTGACCCGCGTGAAAAAGCCCAGCAACCCGAGTGGTTTGTAGATCCGGAGTCAGCTCTCGAGGATCAACAAAATCATATTCAATCGCATAGCCCGGCCGAATTATTTGCGCCTCCTCCAGGCCCGGTACCATCCGGACCAGGTCTTGTTGCAACTCGGCTGGCAGCGAGGTCGAAAAACCGTTTAGGTAAACCTCGTTCGTGTCGTGACCTTCAGGTTCAAGAAACAGCTGGTGCCGACTCTTGTCTGCGAACTTGACCACCTTGTCTTCAATAGAAGGGCAATAACGCGGGCCAATGCCGCTGATCTTTCCCGAATAGAGTGGCGATTCCGCTAAATTTGCTCGAATAGCCTCATGAACCTCTGACGTGGTGTAACCCACATAGCACTTTATCTGTTCTTGCTCGAGCCGTTCAGTAGCGAACGAGAAGGGTACCGGCTTTTCGTCTCCCGGTTGAGGTTCGAAGGCGCTCCAATCAATAGTCCGTCCATCTAGCCGAGGGGGCGTTCCAGTCTTTAGCCGTCCGACCGGAAAACCCAATCTCTTCAACGACTCCGACAGCTCTATCGACGCCGGTTCCCCCGCTCGACCCGCGCTATATGTGCGGCGGCCAGTGTGAACCAGCCCATTCAAGAAGGTACCCGTCGCCATCACCACCGCACTTGTACCGAACCGTCGCCCGTCCTCCATCTCAACGCCCACCACCTTATGGTTGTGCACCACCAGGTCCACTACTTTGCCCTGGCGCAGCTGCAGATTTGGAGTTTGCTCAAGCGTTCGGCGCATCTCTCGCCGATACAACGAACGGTCGGCCTGAGCTCGCGGCGATTGCACCGCTGGACCACGCGAACGATTAAGTAATCGGAACTGTATCCCCGTACGATCGATGACGCGTCCCATAATTCCACCCAACGCATCAATCTCCCGCACCAGGTGACCTTTGGCGATTCCCCCGATCGCCGGATTGCACGACATCTGTCCTATCAGATCGAGGTTGAGGGTGATAAGCGCCGTGTTAGCGCCCAGGCGCGCCGCGGCCGACGCTGCCTCACAGCCGGCATGGCCTGCACCGATAACTATCACGGCAAAAATTTCGTCAAAAGCCATTTCTATTTCCCAATACAGAAGGTCGCAAAGATTTCCGACAAGATATCCTCAGTCGTTGTCTCGCCAGTAATTTCACCAAGCAAGCGCAAAGCGTTATGTAGGGGGACCAGTACAACCTCTTCGCTCCGTCCGCTCTTTAATTCTGCGCGCCCTTCCACCAACTCAGCGCCCACTCTCAATAACAAGTCGTGGTGACGCGCATTTGTAACCAACAAACTTCCCGACTCCGGCGTTGCGGTGTCGAAACTGGTCAGTATAGCAGCGCGCACGCTATCCAGTCCTTCGCCGGTCATCGCTGACACCTTTAGCCCCGCGGGTAACTGGCCGTTGCCGGTACCAAATGAGGGTAAGTCAGCCTTGTTCAAAACGATCATTCGCCGGGTGCTCGCAGTGCGCTGCAGTATGTCACGGTCCTCGTCACGCAACGCGCAGGAACCGTCAAGCACAACCAGGACCATGTCTGCCTCGGTAATCGCACTTTGAGTGCGCTCGATTCCCAGTTGTTCAATGCCGTCCGCTGTGGGCCGTACACCGGCCGTGTCAGTCAATACGATCGGAATACCATCAACATCGATCGTCTCCGATAAAGTGTCGCGAGTGGTGCCTGGCAGCTCCGTCACAATCGCTCGGTCGCGCTCCACTAACTTATTGAAAAGACTGGACTTACCTACGTTGGGGCTGCCGGCAATCGCGACCTTGAGACCATCTTGTAGCAAATGGCCCATCCGGTAGCTCGCTGCCAACTCTTCTGTCTTTGCCTGGACCAAACCCAGCTCCTGGTCCAACCGCTCCAGTTGCGGTGCGGGTAAATCGTCCTCAACAAACTCTAACGCCGATTCCAGGACCACGATCACGTCGACGAGCTGTTGCTTCAATGGTTCAAGCGCACGCGATAGTTCACCGTTGAGTTGTAGGGCGGCTTGTTTGGCGGCCGCTTCAGTTTGAGCGGAAATCAGATCTCTTATTGCCTCTGCCTGGGCCAGGTTCACTTTTCCGTTGGCGAGTGCCCGCAAAGTAAACTCGCCTGGACCAGCCAGCTGGGCCCCAAGTGAGAGCGTCAGATCAATTAGTTTGCGCAACACTGCTGGTGAGCCATGACAACTAAACTCAATTACGTCTTCACCGGTTAATGAGTGCGGCGCCTTGAAATAAGTAACGAGCATCTCGTCAATGACAGCGCCATCACGCTCCAGCAATTTGGCGAGGGTCACTCGCTTCGGTTCAAACTCAGCAATTGATCCGGTTAACTGGTTAGCAATACGCAACGCTTCAGGCCCGCTAAGGCGAACTACTCCCAGGGCACCGCGGCCCCGAGGAGTTGACAGTGCAACGATTGTGCTCATCACGTGATTGCCGAGGAGGAGGGATTTAACGAGGAAGGCCGAACGCTTGCCACCAACTCACTTGCTTTGCGGCTTCGGACCGATGCGCAACTTGCGATCGGACCCTTCACCAATCGACTCGGTGTAAAGATCCGGTCTGTCAGCGAGCGTCAAGTGAATCACTCTTCGCTCATTAGCGCTCATAGGTTGAAAAGTGAAAGGCATGCCGGTGGCTTTAACGCGACTCGCCGCATGGTTGGCCATCGCTTGCAGTTCTGCCTCGCGCGTTGCTCTAAAACCTCCGACATCACAGATGAGCCTCGTTCCGCTGGGAAGACTGCGGCCAAAAATCTGGTTGACCAGGTGTTGCAACGCCTCGAGCAACTCTCCTGTTTGACTCTGCAACAACTCCGCGTCGGCTCCCTGCATGTCCAGGACTTCACCCGAGACCCCATGTTTCACCATGACGCGTAAGTCCAAGCCGACATTCTTGAACAGAGCTTCAAGGAATTCAGCCGCTTGATCCGGAGCTTCAGACATAAACACCTACCTGGGAAAATCAAGCCTGGGATGTCTTAAGAGTCGGGGGATTCTTTTTCCGTCCGTTTGCGTCAGCCTCATCATCGGACTTGGTCCAGCGGTTTATCATAAACTGCTGGCTGAAGCCAACAATATTACCCACCAGCCAGTAGACCACGAGGCCCGACGGCGCGCCCCACAGCACATACAGCATGATGACCGGCATTCCAATAGCCATCATTTTCCGCTGCATGGGGTCAGCTGACGGAGCAGGCGTAATTAGCTGCAACACGATCATCGTCCCCGCCATGAGGATTTCCAGAATGTGATAAGGGTCACCCGAGGAAAGATCTGGCAACCACAGGAATGACGCTTGCCGGAAATCCAGCGAGATCGTGATTGCTCTGTACAGCGCAAACAGGAATGGCATTTGGATGAGCATGGGCAGGCAACCACCCAGCGGATTGCCTTCCTTCATCAGCCGCAGCTGTTCCATTTGCAGATCTTTCAAGCGCGGATCGTTCTGCTTCATTCCCTTGATCTTTTCTTGCAGCTCTTTCATCTGCGGCGCCAACTTTTGCGCCTTCTTCATGGCTTTCGAAGAGCGCCACTTCAAAGGAAAGAAGAGTGAGTAGACCGCGACGGTGAACAGGATGATGGCTACGCCGTAACTGCCGGTCCAGCGGAACAACCAGGTGATGCACCACAGGATGGGAACGGCTAACGGTCTTGAGAGCCAGGCTAACCAGCCATAATCGATCAGCGCCTCGAGATCGACAGAGCGTTGGACCACGCTGCTAATCTCCCTACTCGCTGAGGTCAACAAGTAGTGATCTTTCGGCCCTGCGTAAATCAGTGTAGGTGAACCATCGTCAGGTAGCGGGACTAAACCGGTAATCAAGAATCGCTTATCGGGTCTGCCATTAAACTGTGCTTCGTAAGCAACTGTTCGGTACTCCAGTCCTTCCGTTTTCTGAGCGGGTATCGCGACCATTGAGAAGTAGGTATCGCTTACCGCGGCCCAATCGATCGGACCAGGGAGAGCTAGCCGGTCCGGAGAAGTCTTGTTTCCGTTAATAGAGGCGGCGTTGTGCCGCTCAAGCCGGTTATTAACATTGGCCACCCCTTCCGGGGCGACGGAGTACAACGTGTAATGGCTAATTCCCTGATCACCAATACTGGGACCGATGGTTAGCTTTACATGCGGAACTGCCTGGTCGCCCCGCTTTACCACCGCGTCTAGTTTTGTGTCGTAACGATCGCCGTCAAAAGAAATTGTTTTGCTAGCCTTGATGCCGCTCGGATCTTCCAAAACAAAGGTAATTTGTTTTTGATCGTTTTGTCCTAAATTAACTTCTACATTACCGGTGTTGCTGTCGACACCTTCGACCCGATACGTGGACGTAGCCAGCAAATAGTCGAGATTTGCATCGCCGGTAACTAGTTGAAGGGGTACCTGCCTTGGCTGCCGCTTCAGTCCTTCCGCTGAAATCAGTTCCAAAGGCGGGCGACCAGGGCCTACTGAAGAGATTAGTTTATTGGTGTTCCTGTTCTTGATTAAGACCCAGCTGACCGGCTCTCCGCCCTGACTGTCGAACTTAACTACATATAACGGAGTCCTGATCGTGATAGTGCGTTGCGGGGCGGCGTTGATTTGCCCAGCCGCGGCGCCAGGAGCGGGTGGCCCAGGTTGCGTGGTGCCGGAAGTTGATGCTTGTCCGGTTGCTGGATTGACTGTTGGAGAGGGACTGGATGTAGCAGCCGCAGACTGGTTATTTTGCGGCGGCTTTACCGGATAGAAATAACTCCAAGCGAACAGGATCGCGGAAGAAAGTACGAGTGCCAGGATAAGTCGTTTTTGTTGCATGCAATTTGACGGATACGAATCTCTTAACTAAAAAACCTTCGTTCGCAACTAGGGCTCTCATTTCACTGGGTCGTAACCGCCAGGATGAAATGGATGACAGCGCAGCAATCGCTTTACTGCGAGACCGCTGCCTCGCAACGCACCGTAGCGAGCGATGGCGTCAATCGCATATTCCGAACATGTAGGAATAAATCGACAAGAAGGAGGTAAAAGTGGTGACAGCGCCAACTTGTAAGCTTTAAGAAATGAGATAAGAACTGTTTTCACACAACTATGGCCCATCTAACAGGATTCAACTAACTCCTGTTTTCCGACCTTTGCAACTATCTCGCCAAACTCACGCGCCGGCTCCCCGAGCTTTTCCCTCAACACTGCCGCCTTTGCATTTATCACCCAGTCGTAGTTCTTGCTGAGACTCTGCAAAGACAATTCATTCGAGCGAAACGTTTCTCTCAACAGCCGTTTGGCGCGATTTCGTTGGACGGCCTTACCCAAGGCTTTCCTGGATGCGGTAACGCCAAGACGATGCTGCAATCCCTGGTTATCAATTACGAAGACGGTGATGAATACGCCGTCATAACGCTTGCCGTTCCGATAGACGTTCTGGAACTCTTTCGGTTCACGCAAATGCCTCATCAAACGACATACCGTTGCCAATGTTTAGACTAGTTTTAATAGTGCGCCGGAGTGAGCCGTTTGCGGCCCTTGGCTCGTCGCCTCTTTAGCACCAAGCGCCCGTTCTTGCTCGCCATGCGCGCGCGAAATCCGTGCGTTTTTGCTCGGCGTCTATTGTTCGGCTGAAAAGTTCGCTTCGACATAGTCGTCAATCTCTCCTCTAACGAAAACCCAAAGACTAATATTCGCCAGATGTTATGTCAAGAATGCACGCCCTTTAGCGCCTGCAAATCATGCCAGGTTCAGTAGAAAACTTGACGCCCTCCCGCGCACCCAGCGCACATACTTATTCGTTTCCTGACGGACGAGAGTTTCGTAGGGAAGACCAACTTCGAGTCCGAAGGGTTCCCGATCTCAAGACGTCTGCGTGAAACTCCGCCCGCAAAGTTTGAAGTCTTTGGCGCTCTGTGCGGCCTTAACTAAATGTACCGGAACCGTACTTTAAGGAAGCGCTCTCTATAACTATCCGGCCTCAATTCCGAGGCTTGTGTTTTATCGGCGACGCCCGCTTGATCAATCCTAAACTTCTATGTTAGTCTCCGCAGGCTTTGAGAGAAAGACTCCTGTAAACAATTGATAGCAAAAGACTTTAAAGCAATACTTTAAGCGGCGGGCCTGTTTTCCACCTGCTGTGGAAAACGTTGTGGAAAACAATTTTGGTCTCCTGTAGTGACAAGAACATAGCTGTATAGGTTGGACAGGGACAGGTTAGAGTCCATCGGATCGCCATTCTAGTAGTGTATGATTCCGCTGCGTTGGCTTTAGTCAATTTGAATCCCTCCAGCCCCCTAGGGTTTTTCAAATGAACACTTCTGTTGAGAGTAATATCTGGGGCGAAATCCTTCACACTCTTAAAGGGAGACTAAACCAGCAAACCTTAGAGACATGGTTTAGACCCATCCAGTTCGAAGGACTGGACAATGCTGCTCATGTGATTCGGCTCAGAGCTCCGAATCAAGTGGTCAAGGATTGGGTTGTCAGCAATTATTCCGGCCTATTGAATGAGTCTCTCAACCAACTTCGCCTGGCTGGCTACTCAGTCGGCTGGCAAGTCGCCGGTAAAGACTCCGGCCCCAAGGTTGAGTGGACCAATCAGTTATCCACAGAAATTGCACAGCCAGCTGCCGTAGCGGCAGCGGAGGCGACCGGTGCCGGTCGAGCACCAATCGTTAACTCGGCGAAACCAGACGTTCCTGTCTACCATCACAACCCATCACAACCTGAACCGTCGCTGAGTGCCAAATACACCTATGAGAGTTTTGTAGTGGGTACGTGCAATCAGTTTGCGCACGCCGCCTCGATGGCTGTAGCTGAAGCGCCGGGAAGAACTTATAACCCGCTGTATTTGTACGGTGGGGTGGGTCTGGGGAAGACTCATCTGATGCACGCCTGCGGACATGCAATCAAAGCGCGAAATCATCATCTCAAGCTTTGCTACATCTCGTCCGAGAAGTTCATGAACGATTTGATTAATGCTATTCGTTACGACAAGACGCAGAGCTTTCGGGAAAAATACCGATCAGTGGACGTGCTACTGATCGATGATGTGCAGTTTATTGCCGGCAAGGAACGAACCCAGGAAGAATTCTTTCATACCTTCAACGCGCTCTACGACCAGCAGAAACAGATCGTAATTAGTTCCGACTGTCCGCCACGCGAGATCCCCACACTTGAGGAGCGACTTCATTCGCGATTCGAATGGGGCCTCATCGCTGATATCGAGCCCCCCGATTTAGAAACTAAAATCGCGATCTTAAAACGCAAAGGCGATCTGATTGGCGTCGCAATCCCCGACGACGTGGCGATGTTTATTGCGAGCAGAGTAAAGAGTAATGTGCGCGAGCTTGAGGGTTCTCTGATTCGACTCATCGCGATCTCTTCTTTACGGGGTGAACCAATATCCAAGACTCTCGCCCAGGACGCGATCCGGAACATCGCCAAAGAGCAGGAAGCCGGGGTCATTACGATTCAACAGATTCAAAAACTCGTGTCGGCTACCTACAAACTCAGCCTGGACGAGTTACTCTCGAAGAACAATGCGCGCCATATTTCACACCCACGACAGGTGGCCATGTACTTGTGCAAACATCTGACCAAGCACAGTTATCCGGAGATTGGGCGCGCTTTTGGCGGGAAGCATCACACCACCGTTATTCACTCGGTAGAGAAGATTGAGTCGCTCGTCTCAAGCGATGAGACCCTACAGCGACTGATCAGCGAACTCTCTGACTCGCTGCAAAAATAGTCTTCGCACCGATTTTTCACAGCGTCACAAAGAACGTTTTGTGGAAATGTGGTAATGTTTCCCTTCCACTGGATTTTTCCTGAGTAAAGGGTCGAGTCCTAACGCGGTTTCCACAGCGTTCCGCCGAGCTAAGTTCGCCCGTTATTAGTAGTTAGAAGTTTATTCACATTTTCACAGGTCCTATTACTACTACTAGAGTATTTAATAAATGGTTTTCTCTGATAAGTAGAAGAAGATCCGCGCTACGTGCTGAAGGAGTAAACGGTAATGCAATTCGTGGTCAGTAAACAAAATCTGCAGAAAGAACTTAGCTTTGTGCAGGGTGTCGTAGAAAAGAAAAACACGATCCCGGTGCTCTCAAACATTCTGATTGAATCCGTTGGCGAGAGCACTATCAGAATCACCGGTACCGATCTCGACGTTACGATTCGTTGCGACATGGATGCCGAGGAGATAAGTACTCCCGGTTCAATGTGCGTCCAGGCGAGGAAACTTTTCGAGATCGCCAGGTTGTTACCTGACGCTCCGGTGAGTTTCAAAAAAGAAGAAAACGAATGGGTAACCGTTAAATGTGATCGAGCGCGCTTCAAGATGGTTGGCGTGGCCCGGGAGGCTTTTCCCGAGGTGCCGTCGTTCAAGTCAGCGCCTACGAAGATTTCCGCCAGTGTACTGAAGACTTTTATTGATCGAACTATCTTTGCGATTACCCAGGAGGAGTCGCGCTACACGCTCTCAGGCGCGAAGTTTATCCTGGATAGTAGTGGCGCCAAGATGGTTACCACGGACGGACACAGGTTGGCGTACGTGGAGAAAAAGAACGTTACCAAGAATGGTTCAGAGCAGTCGATTGATACTCTGATCCCGCGCAAGACATTGGCGGAACTGACGAAGTTGACGGCAGGTTTTGAAGAAGAAATCAGTCTTGGGATGGACGAGAACCATATCTATTTCCAGATTGGACCACGTCTCCTGATCTCGCGCATGCTCTATGGCCAGTTTCCTAACTACGAAATGGTAATGCCGAAAAACAACGATAAGTCGGTGCAGTTTGATAGTAGCTTGTTGAACCTGGCGATCCGGCGAGTGGCCCTGATGGCTGATGAACGCTCTCACGCCATTCGCTTTCACCTGGAGCCCAACCAGTTGGTTATCAGTTCGCAAAACGCCGAGGAAGGGGAAGCAAACGAGACTCTGCAAACCGAATACGCCGGCGAAACAACTGATATTGGTTTCAATGCGCAATACCTCCAGGAGTTTTTAAACGTTATCGGTGATGCGAAGATTTCGTTCGAGTTCAAGGACGGAAACTCACAGGCGCAGTTGAACCCTGCTGACAATGGCGATTACGAGTACAAGTACATCGTCATGCCGATGAGAATCTGATCGTCGAGGCAAAAAAATCTCTTAACAAACGCTCTTCAGTTCCGACTGTCGAGCGTTTTATCTTTCACTGGTGTTCTAAGCTCTGCGTAATCTGAGCGTCTTGCGTTTTCAGCGGTGAGCTTGATTCGGAGACAAGTTCCACCGCGCCCCCGAGACGCGGAGGTAGCGCGGAGAAGTATTTAGTTAAGTCGAATTAAGAAAACTACCATCAGAATCGCTGTGTTAAAATTACCGGATGCTGCTCGTTGATCTTGAGGCGATAAACTTCCGCAACCTGAGCGGAAAGATCGTCTGGGGTCCCCAACTCAATATCATCTACGGCAATAATGGGCAGGGTAAGACAAACTGGTTGGAAGCCATTAACATCCTGGCCCGCACGAAATCCTTCCGCACTACGCGACTACAGGAAGCAATAAAGTTTGGCGAAGAAGTAGCGTCCGTAACAGGCACCGTCAAGGCTGGTGCAGGTTTGGCCAGAGAATTGACGGTTTCGCTCCAGGCAAATGCGAAATCTATCTTTGTAAATCAGAAGAAAGAGACTCTCACCCGTTATCTAACCCAACTGCAAGTCTTCACGTTTACCGCAGCCGACCTGGATGTCGTGCGCGGTATGCCTGACGCCAGGCGCCGATTTTTGGACCGTGGCATTGCTTCTTTACGCCCTGCTTACCTACGGACCATTGCCGATTACGCGAAGGTCATCAAGCAGAAGAACAAGATTCTGCAGTCGGCTGCAGAGATGGAGTTCGACCTGGGGAAGACAGAAGAACTCGTTGCCCCCTGGAATGATCAGTTAGTGACTTTGGCGACCACGATCCATCGCGAGCGAGAAGATTATGTAATCAATTTGAACGCAGTTTTGGAGCGCCAGTTGTTCGATCGCAAGAACCTCCACGCGCGCTATGTTTCTTGTCTTGAGGGAAAGGGCGACCTGACAGATTACGAAGACCTGTTGCGGTCAAGATTGACGCTGCGGTTCGCCGCCGAAGTGGCTGCCGGACATTCGCTCATCGGACCTCACCGGGACGATTTGGAGATACTCTTAGACGGCCGGGAAATCAGGGTTTTTGGGAGTTCGGGCCAGCAACGTAGCGCATTGTTAATATTAGACTTAGCGGCAATTTCATTGTATAATTTGGTATCGAACGAGCATCCGGTTTTCATCATCGATGACGTCGATGCGGAACTGGATGAAGGAAGGATTCGACACCTGCTGGAGTATCTTGAAAGTCGCACTCAAACCTTCATCACTACCTCTAAACGGAGTCATGTTGAAGGCTTCTTTTCAAGAGCAAACGTCTACGAAATCGAGGACGGAAAAGTCCTTCACAGTCAAACCAGAAGCGACAAGGTCTCGGTGTGAAATGAGACCTAAAACTGGTGACTGCGTAAAATAGGAGATTTGATTGTCAACAGTTGGAACTAGAGAAACTAATAAGAAGAGTATGGCATACGATTCATCATCGATAACAGTTTTAGAAGGCCGCGATGCAGTTCGAAAACGTCCGGCCATGTATATCGGATCGACCGGCGAGCTCGGTTTACATCACATCGTTTACGAAGTTGTGGATAACTCCATTGATGAAGCACTGGCTGGCTACTGCGATACGGTTGAAGTAACGATCCACCTGGACAATTCTCTTACCGTGATTGACAACGGTCGTGGGATTCCGGTCGACGACATTAAGAAAGAAAAGCGATCAGCGGCAGAGGTGGTAATGACCAAGCTCCACGCTGGAGGCAAGTTTGACTCGAACGCCTACAAGGTGTCGGGCGGCCTTCATGGCGTAGGGGTGTCGTGTGTCAACTTCCTTTCCGAGCGGTTGCATTTGGAAATCTGGCGCGACGGCAAGACCTACGAGCAAGAGTATGCGCGCGGTATTCCTACCGCACCATTGAAGCAGACGGGGAAGACCCGCAAGCGCGGGACAAAGATCACTTTTCGACCGGACAGCCAGATTTTTACGGAAACATCGTTTAGTTTCGACAAACTCTCTGAACGGCTGCGCGAGAAAGCGTTTCTTAATAAAGGGATCCGGATCACGATCAAAGATGAACGGGAAGAGCCGGAGCGCTCGCACGAGTTTTACTACAAGGGCGGGATCGCTGAATTCGTCAAGCACCTGAACAAGAATAAGTCGACCTTGCACGACAAGCCGATCTATTTCGAAAAGGAAGGAGACGCGCTCTCGATCGAGGTGGCGATTCAGTATAACGACGGTTACGACGAAAAGGTCTACTCGTTTGCGAATAACATCAATACTGTCGACGGGGGTACGCATCTCTCCGGCTTTCGCTCAGCGTTCACCAGGACCATCAATGCCTACGCTCAGTCGTCAGGTTTGGCCAAGAACTTCAAAGGATCGCTGACAGGGGATGATGTTCGTGAAGGCCTGGTCGCGGTGATTTCTGTAAAACTGCCGCAACCACAGTTCGAAGGTCAGACAAAAGGCAAATTGAACTCGGACGTAAAAGGCGCGGTGGAGTCGTTCCTTAACGACCGCCTGACCGAGTTTTTTGAACAGAACCCTCCAGTCGCCAGGAAGATAGTGGGCAAGGCGCTGGATGCGGCCCGGGCTCGTGAAGCAGCGCGCAAGGCGCGTGAGATCGTCCGTAAGGGAGCCATGGGTTCAAGTATGCTGCCCGGCAAATTAGCTGACTGCCAGGAGCGTGACCCGACACTGTCTGAAATCTACATCGTCGAAGGTGATTCGGCCGGAGGGTCGGCAAAACAAGGCCGCGACCGTAAGAACCAGGCAATCCTTCCCCTCAAGGGAAAGATTCTCAATGTTGAGAAAGCGCGTTTCGACAAGATGTTGGGCCATAGCGAAATCAAGTCGTTAATTACCGCCCTGGGCACTGGTATCGGCAAAGACGATTTCGACATCAGCAAACTCCGCTATCACAAGATCATTTTGATGACTGACGCTGACGTCGACGGTTCTCACATTCGCACGCTGCTGCTGACATTCTTTTACCGGCAAATGCCGGCGTTGGTGGAGAACGGCCACGTCTTCATCGCTCAACCACCATTGTTCAAAGTTAAGCGGGGTAAGAAAGAGGAGTACATCAAGGACGAAGGTTCGATGACTCGTTATCTCATGCGCCAGGCCACCAGCGACATGAAGGTCAAAACGGTGGGCGCCAAAGAGACGCTCGAAGGGCGGGAGTTGGCAAGGTCGCTCGAAGAGATGGTTGAGTTCAAGCGCTATTGCGAACGGGCTACGCGGCGACTGGCCGGCGACGTGAACCTGCTTGAGGTTCTGCTGGAAGCCCTGGCCGGACGCAAGGGAGTGCTGCGTAAGGAAGGGCTCAACTTGCGCAAAGTGTTTCAGGATGGCGACCTCATGGCCAAGATTGAGGCCGCCCTCGCCAAGGCCGGTTACAAGACCGAGTTGACGACTGACGAAGAGCATGGCCTATGGGAAATCGAAACCGCGACCAACTCCGGCGTCAACGTCGTGGTTGACTGGAATTTTGCCAGCTTCGTCGAGTTTCAAAAAGCAGTCGAACTCTTTAAAACTCTTGAAGAGAAACTCGCGGCGCCGTTCGTCTCGGGCGAGAACGGATCGAGCGAGGAAGTGGCTACTCGCGAAGCGTTGCTGGAGAAGGTTTTGACGGCCGCCAAGAAGGATCTGACCATTCAACGTTACAAGGGTCTTGGCGAGATGAATCCCGAGCAGCTGTGGGAAACTACGATGAACCCGGAAAAGCGCACGCTCCTCGAAGTTCGGATTGACGATGCCGTGGAGACGGACGAGATCTTCACGGTGTTGATGGGCGATGCGGTTGAACCACGGCGGAAGTTCATCGAAGACAACGCCCTCGACGTCAGAAATCTCGATGTGTAACTGCGGTGCAATAGCCCGACTGTCAAGGAGGGGCTCAATGTATCATTACGAGCTCACCCACAGTCGGGCTACTGCACTTCCGCAAGCTACTCCTCACGAAATCTTTCCACCTTGAAACGCGATAACTTCGTCGGTGTGCCACGACGGATGCCGGCTTTACGCGTGGCGATCTCCACCTGTTGTTCCGCGGTATCAACCCCCGGAATGTCTGGTAATAGCAAACCACGGTGATCGCCTTTCTCGTCTTCAACTATCACCCCATAAACAGTCGGGTCGAGGTCCGCCATCACAGTTGGTTCCGCTGGAAATAACACGTCTACCGAATAACAGAGATCTTCGAGTTCCTCCACTTCAACTGGCTCGAAGCGGGGGTCTCGCGTTGCCGCACTGATCGCGTTGAAGATGATCTCCTCGGCCAGTGACTCTTTCCAGGGTTCGATCGTGCCAATGCAACCACGTAGATCGCCGGCTGTCGTTTTCAGGGAAACGAAACAGGGAGCCGGCTCAGCCAGCAGGCCGGTCAACTTAGGTGGAGGTTTGAGCTGATCGCCCTCACGCACGAAGGCCTCAACAGCACGTCTCGCCAGGCCTGGCAGGTCAGCTTCACTTTTTTGCGCGGTTCGAATCACGTCGGGCTCTGCGACTGATGAGTTGTTAGTTGGGCCACCAGGTACCCCACGCCAAAAGGGGCTTGGTAGCTAAGTACTTCGCACGCTACTGGTAGCCCAGTGCCGGCGCCAATGGCCACCAGCATCGAGCGATAACCGCACTCACCAGCGACACGTCTTAGATCGTGGTCCATCTCGACGATCTGGCGTGGCTGATTGGCCCGCAACGAGGCGACCACCGCTTCATCAAATAGGTAGGCGCGCGGGTTATATCCAGCTGGCGCTTGTGGTTTGAGCCGATGACTGAGGTCGCCACTGGCAACAAAGGCCACTCGTCTCCCAATTCGATCGATCGCTCTTGTCAGACAGGAGCCAAAGCGCAGGTGATCTTCGTTCGTCAGAAAACTGTAGCCCAGCGCCACTACTTTCCCGCGCCAACCGTTCTCGATCAAGAAATAGAGTGGCACGGCCGTACCGTGGTCAAGAGTCCGCTCAGGAATGGACAACACCTCGTAATTCTCGGCAGTTGCTTCTGTTGCTATTGCCGCCAGGAGCTCGCTATCAAGCGGCACCGTAAACTTAATCTCCGGTGCGCGGAAGTGGGTAAAGTCACCTTCGAGTTGCGGCCCTTCGTACGCGACAAAGGAACTGGCCTCCAACGGCGCGTGCGGTGAAATCAAGATCACAGACTCTGCCCCACTGGCAATGATTCTTCGCGTGAGTTCCGCCATGGCATCGATGGAGCCACGCACTTCGGAGATGGCCTCACGTCCCACCGCTGGAACCATGATCGGTGGGTGTGGCGCAATGCCCGAAAAAACCAATGAGCTCTGGTGAGTCATCGCTGTCACTCCCTCGGGTAACGCGCAATGAATGGAGGTGGTTTGCGGGAACGACGGTATTCTAGTACTCAATTTATTGCATCACAATTCGACAGTCACCACCAGCTGCCGTTGGTGGCACTTTTTGACTTTTGAGGCAAAGCGTCGCCCAACCTGATGTACAGAGGCGACTGCCGCGTGAAACTTCCGACTGTGATTGCTCCGGCAAGTAGCGACATTTATTATGAGACATACTTTTGCCGGATTTACTTATTAACCGATGAAGCATTTTGATGTTCTGATTGTTGGCGCCGGACCGGCGGGATCCTTTGCTGCTGAACTCTTAGCCAAAGGCGGCGTTAAGGTAATGCTCTTTGATGGTCGTCCAGAGGGTGAGCCAAAAGCCTGTGGTGGTGGTGTGACGGCGAAGGCTTTGAACATGTGGCCGCAGTTGCTCGAACCAGTGGGTCGCACCATCAATGAACTCGACTTGTATTCACCTTCCGGAAAGAAACTCCATCTGAAACTAGACGAGCCGTTTGCAGTTTACTCGCGGGTCGTCTTTGATAACTACTTGCGAGAACGCGCGCGTAGGGCCGGGGCCGAAGTTGTCTCAGAAAAAATCTCCGCCCGGAAAGCGAAGCGGATCGAAAACGGTTGGGTCCTAAGTTCGGGTCTAAACCAGTGGCGTGGGAGTTGGTTGGTGGGAGCTGACGGCGCAAACAGTGGCATCGCGAAAATGCTGGCTGGTCCATTACCACCGTCCGACATGGAAGTGGCTTTCGGCTACCGCGCGCCGCTGCCGCAAATCGGTTCAGCCCCGACGGTCGTTGCCTTCCTGCCGCGTTGGGTAGGTTACGCCTGGGCCTTTCCGCGGCCGGATCACATCAGTTTCGGCATCGCGACCACCCAGGATGCTTTTCAACACCAGCCATTGGACGATCTCCTCTGGGATTTTATGGTGGTCTACTATCAGCAACAGGAAGGCGCGCGTTTAAAGTTCTGGGACAAAAAGAAGAAAACAGCGAACGGTGCGTCGCCCATACGGCAGCGACTCCAGCAAACCGCGGAGCGTTATGCGGCAAGGATTCCTGGACTCGCCAGTTCAACCTTAGACACGCGGAAGACTTGCGCCGTAGGCTGGGCGCTCCTCGGTGACGCGGCCGGCTTTGCTGATCCAGTGACTGGCGAGGGCATCTATTACGCACTCCGCTCCGCGCAGCTATTTGCGGAATGCTACCTGGCGGGTGAGCCGCTCTCCTACGAAGTTCGCTGGCGACAAGACTTTGGGGCTGAACTACGGCGTGCCTCGCAAATGCGCCGGCGATTTTATGGCAACTTCTGGGGCGCGCCTTTTACCGAACGTATGATCGAGTTCGCGCGCGGTCACCGCGGCGTGAAACGGGTGCTGGGAGACCTGGTAGCGGGCGAACAGGGATACGTCGACCTCAAGAAGAAACTTGTTCGTCGTGCCTGGCGACCGCTCTGAGTCTCGCGATAAACGATGGTAATCGGACTGGATGGAATGCCGCTGGCGCAGCTCAAGACCGGCGTCGGCCATTACACATTTGAACTCGCCCGCGCCTTGGCGCTAACCGAACCGTCAATAGAATTCGCATTCGTCAGTCCTTCTACTTTTCCCCCACAGCAAGACTCAACCTCCTTTCCCCACAACCTCAAATCGATAGTGGTTCCGGTCGGGGTCGCAACCAGACATTGGTGGTCCTTTGGCTTGCCACTCTATTTGAAGGGAAGTGAGCTCGAACTCTTTCACGGTACAAACTACGACATACCGCTGTGGGGTGGTCGAACAAAGGTGCTGACGGTCCATGATCTTTCACTCCTTATTCATCCGGAAACACACAGACCACGAGCAGTGCGGCGGGCGCGCAGGCGATTGCCATTAATGACCAAACGGGCTGATGCGGTAATCGTCCCCACGAAGGCGGTAAAGCGGGAAGTGATAGCCAGGCTGCAATTGAACGACGAGAAGATTTTTGTTGTGCCGGAGGCGGCCCGCAC
>DATFRK010000253.1:0-4622 GCA_035263325.1 Pyrinomonadaceae bacterium
ACTATTTCGACCGACCATTACCACAGTCCGCCTTTGATTGGGAAGATTTTTCCGCCGATGTGCGCTTATTTCTCAAAGGTACGCCGCCCCACAGAAGAGACACGTTCGCCAACAGTATCAACACGGCGTAGGTGAGAAAACCAGATGTGCCATGCCGCTTTGCCGCAAGGACACGATCACCTTCTTCGCTTCTGCCGCGCCTCGACCGGGTAGCGCCTGGAACGTGGTTACGTCGGCGGTGGCATTGATCCAGAGCCACTTCTGCTGCTCGCCTTCAGGCCACCCTGTTTCATCCACATACTGCGCTCGTTGTTGTTGGACAAACTGTTTTGCTTCCGCAACCGGCTCAGCTAACGCCTCGCTGACCTGCCGCTGCGCTGCTGAGACGCTGCCCACACTCAGCTCCAATCCGTGCAATACCTCCATCACCTCGGCGCCGTCACGATGACTCGCGCCCAAGCGACCCGTTAGATAGCCAATCACGGCCTGGGCGCGCGGCCCGAAAGCGCCCGGCGGCATTTCCTCAGGCCACTCAGCTTGAGTGCTTGCGCCACAGATTACACAGGTCAAAGTGTGTCGCCGATACTCTGTCACTTCAGCTTTGGCACGCGGGACTTCGCTCACATCAGCAGTAACCGCCCTTGCTGCTGAAGCGACAGCAAAACTGTGCGCACCGCCGCTGGAGTGCGTTCCCAGTCTTGCTTTGTGATATTGAGGTCGCGCCACATCGTCGCAAAGCATAGTTTGATTGGGCGCCACTGTCCAATCGCTGCCTGCCATATTTCGTGCGCCCAGCTGAACGGTTACGATTGCTATCGCTTTATCAAAATCCGCGACCGCCCGATCCATTTCTCCTAAACTCATCTGGCATTTACTTCCAAGCAAGGGCAGGCGCAGACTTATATCCGGCGCGGGTCATTTCGATCATCGATCGGATAAACCGGAACCGCTCCTCAGAGGGAACATAATTTGCCGAGTTGATAGAGCCATACTGCTGATTGTGCTTATCAAGTTTGACGATCGCTGATCTCAGGCTCTCCGGGTTGAGGCCGAGTCGGTTGAGGGTAATGATCCCGATGCCGTCGCAGCGCAACTCCAGCTCCTGGATCTCGAGATATCGCTGACGCTGACGGGCCAGCTCAAATTCACCCCAGTAGTATTCGTGGCCCAGCTCGTGCGCCGCCACCGCCTGTAATTCTTCCGAGGTGAGAATCTCCAGCGCGGGCTCGGTGATGAGGATCGCCGCGCCGGCCAGGAAGGCCGTCATCGCGGTGTGAACGCGGAGGATCTTCAACTCGATTGTAGAGTCGCGCTCGTGGTATCTGAGGACGGGATCGATGGCGCAAAGCTTGATTCGCACTTTGTCCGATGGATCCACTAAATCTTCTTTGGAAAGCATGTTCAAGGCTGTCACCTTTAACCCCGGCGAAAGCTTCTTCGGGCGAATGCGGCGTAGGAACTCGTCGAATCTGTGCCCCTCGACCTGATCAAAATAGGTGAACGCCTTTTGAGCCGCGCCCGTCAATGGAGCGAGGTCTTGACGAACCTGTCCCAGAGAAATGGTGGTTACTCCCAACGTCAGAGCTATGACCGGAAGGATGCGCTTAAACATGGTCTTTCCTTTCTTGATGCGGTCATTCGGGCGCTCGCGCTCCCGTAGGCGCACGAATCCCGTCGCCATCGCGAGTATCTTGGCCCGTGAATGGTTGTGTTTGGATTGCCGGCTATGAAGGGAGGCGCAGGCTTGCGCCCTCTCCGCCGAAGGTTCTCGACGCCCTCGCTCGCTTATTTGCTATCAATCTGGCTCAGGGATTTCGGTGATACTGGTCTTTCGCTTTTTGCCCACCTTACTTCCCTGCCTGTCACGGCCTTTATTGCCGCTGCCATACGCTTGCAGTAAAATGCGCTCCCACTAAGAAATCCTCGGGTCTCCGGAGCATCCGATGGCATCTCTCGGCACTGGGCAGATTAGTTTTAAGTCCACTATGAAATCCTTTAGGAGTTCTGAAGAAATCCTCCGGAATTTCTTGAGAAGGTCATGAGCAAGCAAACAAGAGCTTTCGAATTCGGGCGCTTCCGGCTTGATGCCGAAGAATACATGTTGCGGTTCGACGGTCAGGCTGTCTCTCTCGAACCTCAGGTCTTCAAGACTCTGCTGAGTCTGGTGGAAAACAGCGGGCGCCTTTGCGAGAAAAGTTGGCTAATAGAGCAGGTCTGGGGCGATACGATTATCGAGGAGGGCAACCTCACCCGCAATATCTCGGTGCTAAGGAAAGTGCTGGGCGATGGATACATTCAGACTGTCCCCAAACGCGGATACCGCTTCGTAGCCAGCGTGCGAGAGTTGTCAGAGGATGAAGGACTCGTGATGGCTGAGCGTACCAGGTCGAGTGTGTTCATAGAAGAGGAGGATATAAGCGGCCCGGAAGAATCGAAAACTTTATACGAGGTCCCTGCAAACAATGCTGTAGGTAGCAAGGCGACTCGCAAAGCGCGCTTTCAGCCTCGATGGCTCAGATGGGCGCTGTCATTGGCCAGCTTCAGTTTAATTTCCCTCGGAGTCGGCAAAGTATTGTTTCGGTCGCCGTTGCCTCTGCCTAAGGTCTCGGTTCACGCGCGGTTGACCAATGATGGTCAGCAGAAAATGTGTCTGGTTACTGACGGCTCGCGGCTTTATATCTCAGAATTTGTTGATAATAAGCCCATCTTAGTCCAAGTCTCAACCGCGGGTGGAGAGACAGTTCCGCTTGCTGTGCCCTTCCCGAAGCCCGGACTCGATGATATATCAGCGAGCCGGTCTGAGCTTATCGTCGCAAGCAACGATGGGCCTTATCCATTCCCCTATTGGCTTGTGCCGGTGTCGGGCGGGTCACCTCGCCCTCTTGGCGGCATACGCTCCCACGACGTACATCCGTCGCCCGATGGGCGCTCGATAGCCTACTTCGTGGAATCAGATTTGTATTTGGCTAAGAGCGATGGGTCCGAAGCCCACAAGCTCGTATCCGTACCGGGCAGGAACCCAGGTATCGCCGCTTGGGCGCCTGATGGGAGTCGGTTGCGCTTTACGATGGGTGATCCAATAACGTCTGTGTATTCGATTTGGGAAGCCTCTGTCGATGGAAGTAATCTTCACCCATTGCTCCCGGGCTGGAACGATCGGGCGGGTCAATGTTGTGGCCGTTGGACTCCGGACGGTAAGTATTTCATCTTCGAGGCTAAGCGTGACGGCGTGACGCATCTGTGGGCTATATGCGAAGAGAAAGGCTTTTTGCGAGAGGTAAGTCGCGAACCAGTGCAGTTAACTACGGGGCCGGTCAATTTCCGCTCACCCGTTCCGAGCAAGGATGGAAAAAAGATTTATGCTATTGGCGACGTGGTGCGCGGCGAGATCATGCGTTATGACGCTAGATCTCAGGAGTGGGTACCCTATCAATCGAGTAAGTCAATTGTGGCTTTGAATTACTCTAGGGATGGAGAATGGGTCGCATATTCTACCTACCCGGAAGCCACATTGTGGCGAAGCAAGATAGACGGCAGCCAACAACAACAACTTACTTTCCCGCCGATGGAAGCCCAATGGTCTTGTTGGTCTCCGGACGCGAGATCGATTGTCTTCGCGGGCAGAACACCTGGCAAACCCTGGAAAATCTACACAGTATCATCTACGGGTGGCGCCCCCCAACAACTTGTATCTGGAGACGGCAGCCAAGCCTTCCCTGATTGGTCGCCAGATGGCAAACGTATAGTATTTGGAGGCTCGCCATTTTTCGATGCGAGAGATGTAGGTCCCAGCACGCTCCAAATACTCGATCTAACGACAAACCAAATCTCAGCAATGCCAGATTCGGAAGGATCCTTCGGCGCCAGATGGTCGCCTGACGGGCGATATATCGTTACTCACCAGTTCGATTTTCAGAAGCTGCGGCTGTTCGACTTTACGACCGGCAAGTGGGAGGAATTGGCAAACGGTATCTTACATTTCGCCAACTGGTCGCGGGACGGGAAGTATGTATATTTTGAGAAATGGGGAAGCGACACAGCCGCCTGTCGCATACGGATTAGCGACCGTAAGCTGGAAAAGATAGGAAGCCTGAAGGAGTTCCGCCGAATAATTGGCGCTGAGAGATGCTGGAGTGGCCTTGCGCAGGATGATTCGCTTCTAGTGCTACGTGACATTGGCAGTCAGGAGATATACGCTCTCGATCTTGATGTTGTAGGAAATACTGTCGGAGTTCTTCCTCGCTGATGAGCTTGGGAGAATTGCTGAGATCCACTGGTTCGAAGCTCACGGATTCGCCAAGAATATGATAAGGTTCAAACGCTTCCCGGCTTGAGCACATATGTCGTGTGCCTTCGGCTGGCTGGCGCATTCGCGAAATGCCAGACTACGCCTCTTCACCGAAGATACACCAGAATTCATAATTCATGTTAGTGCGCTACGAAAGCGCAAGGTGGAACGCAAAGGCAACTCAGCTTATGTTGTGGCTGAGTCAGACCAATGAATGGTGTCCTTGCGGTGAGGCGTCGTGCTTGGGGATCTCTGGTCGCTTATCCTCCGTTGATGTCATATATCTTTTTCACGGAGGTTCTTAATGAAATCGACGATTCCATCTGATTTACTC
>DATFRK010000254.1:0-3009 GCA_035263325.1 Pyrinomonadaceae bacterium
TCCAGAGAGACATATTAGCGAACGCAAAATTCAGATCAGCTTGAATTGGATTGCTGCAAGAGCTTCGGAGTTTTCGATTTAGGAAAACTGAATTCCCGCATCCTTCATTCGTTAATAGATTTCTTCGACCCGATGTCGATGTTTTGTCTGGGAAATTGGCCTATGAAAACATCATTCAGTGTCTTGTTTTGTCTACTCATCTTTACCTCAACAACTGTTTACTCACAGGACAAGTGGCGGCCAATATCAATTCACAACCGACTTCTTCTTAATCACCTGGTGCTGTTAGGCGAACGCCGATTACAAGTGATGATTGCTTGTCCTGCGGGCGCAACCGAACGAGTCGCCAACGATGCTAAAGCTCTTGACGGCGTGGCGAAGTTTACTGACGACAAGATCGGGTACTTACGAATCGATTTACCAATCGAGCGGCTGGTGGACCTCGTTAACAATCCGCTGATCCAAGGTTTTCAAATCGTTACGCTGTCGAGAAATGCCTGGTATCGTGATGGTCGACCGCGCGGGAGTGCGACTCCACTTCGTAGGAGCACTTTCTTTCCTGCCGTTGCTGCGAATTCTTCAGTATCAAGCGGCGCTCTGCCGCTGCTCGTTGCTCCCGTATCTAGGCAACCGGGTTACACCGCCGATCAGGACATGAATCTTGATGAGTGGCGGCGGCAACATCCCACTTTTGATGGCCGGGGAGTAACGATAGCAATGTTCGAGGGTGCGCAGGTTGATTTGTCAATGCCATTTGTGGGGCTGGCAAAGAAGATAGACGGTAAGCCCGTCAATAAGCTAGTCGATATTTTGAATGCCATCGATCCGGATAAGCAAGACGATGCACGTGTGACTTTGAACATTGAACTCGATGCAACTCACACCTGGCAAAAAGTTCAAGGAAAGATTTTGATTCTGCCGCGACCGGGAAAATTCTTACTCGGTTTCTTTCCGGTCAACGCCGGGAAAAATGCGGTATTGAACTTCGCGGTACTACGAAGTAAAGAAAGTGGCGAGATCTGGGTCGACACTGACGGCGATTATGACTTCACTAATGAAAAGACCGTGCCGATCCTGGCTGAGAAGTGGGACATTCGTTTCCTGAAAGTAACCTATCCAGGTCAAGCAGATTTGAGCTTTGTGATGACAGCTGAGAAGGATCCGAAAGTACTTCATATCTACCTCGGCAGAGGCGCTCATCAAACTCATGCTATGGCCGTAATGGTTGGTGACGATGATGGTCTAACACGCGGCGTTGCCTCAGGAGCGAGAGTGCTGCTCGTAAGAACAGAGACTCTTGGGTCTGAGGGAGCTGGTCCTCCTGAAGCATATATTGAAGGATGTTTGATGGCCGCCGCTCGTCCGGACGTGGATATGCTTGATGATTCTGTCGGTATCACTTTCTTTCCGGATACGCAAAACGATTTTGGCGGATTGATTTTTCGACGGCTGGTTGAGATCTATAAGAAACCTTTCGTTCATGCTTCGGGAAACTTTGAAGGACTATTGTCGAGTGCAAGCGCACTTGGTGAGGTTTGGGCAATGGGTGGAACCATTAGCCCGGCAACATATGCAGCGTTGTATGGTGGTGGCGAACTTAGCGAAACAATAATTCATCCCGCGTCCAGTGCTGGTCCTGGAGTAGACGGAGCATTAAAGCCCGACTTCGTAACACCGATGTCGAGGATAGCGCCTACAACCTGTGGGTCGTCCGCAGCGAAGGATCTGCCAAGGGCCAATCCCAAGTATGCAATGCCGCCCTGTTATCAAATCAGCTGTTGTACTTCGGCCAGTGCACCATATGCAGCAGGTCTGACCGCACTGCTTATTAGTGCAGCGAAGCAATCGCATGTTGATTACTCTTTCTACAAGTTAAGCCAAGCGTTGAGTTCAAGCGCCAGGTTTCTTCCGGCAAATCAGGCTTATGAACAAGGCAACGGTCTCATGAATCTCGAGGGCGCCTGGAGTGAGCTGCAGCGAACAATCGTTGATCCGAGAATCAGAATTACGGGCAAGAGTAATCATCCACTTATGCCTTACAGTCGTGACTATGGAGGCGGGGCAGGCATTTATGAAACGACAGGCTGGAAGGCTGGAATGGTTGGGGAGCGTAATCTTGTATTGCGCCGCGAAGCAGGTCCGGCTGAGCCGACTGAATATCGGCTGAGTTGGACGGGTAACGATGGAACCTTCTCCGCTCGGAAATCAGTCGTCCTACCGCTCAATCAAAACGTGACTTTGCCGGTCAAGATTTCGGCGCAAACAGCTAGCTTTCACAGTGCGCTACTAAATATTCACGACTCTGCTACAAACACGATCGTTGCGCGATCAATGGCGACGGTGATCGTTCCTGAACAACTCCAAGCGCCAAATTACACCGCACAGTTTGAGGGGATCGTTCCCTTGATGCGAACCGCACGGCCTGTGTGGAACGTCCCGGAACACACTGCTGCATTGAGCTTCGAACTCGTAGTGACGAAGGGCGTACTGGGTATGAGGCTTGTACCAAGCGAGGGGATGGCGATGGGTTACTACGAGGCGAGAGTTCCCAAGCCATTTAAGGGTTGGTGGGTTCGACCCGGCACATATCGGTTTGTAGTGACTGATCCAGTACCGGGTGCATGGCAATTGGAGATGCTAAATGAAACACCCTGGGTCGCCGCAGACAACGATTTCTCAACTGAAGAAGGACAGTACAAGTTAACAGTTCACGCTTTGGGGGCTTCGATCGAGAGCCAAGATGGAACGTTCACTATTGTTAATAAAGGAGCCGAGCTACGCGAACCTGCCATCAAAGCCTCATGGGCCAAACAAAATTCGGTTGAAGGTGAATTTAATCGATCAGGATTCGGGAATCAATTTGAAATCAATGTGCCGCCCGATACAGCTTCACTGATAGTTGATGCGCGCATGTTGGCGCAGGGAACTCCGGGAATTGACTTGTATCTGTACGACTGTACGAGTGGTGAATGTTTCTCCGAGAACTACGCGCTCCCTTCCGCAAGTCAG
>DATFRK010000255.1:0-7010 GCA_035263325.1 Pyrinomonadaceae bacterium
ACTTAGGTGGTTCACCAAAGCCTGGTACATAACCAAAGTTGTCCTGAGTGCGAATGTACATGCATGCCTCTCAGTGCTTTAGGGATTGGGCCAGGCGCAATGCACGTGTGTGTCGTGACCGGGATGCCCTGGACCGAGTACTTCAGTCGCGCCAAGGCTGCGACAATCACGCATGAACTTCGGCACATCGGGATGACTGCCGCCCACGCGTTTTCCATTGATGATATTGACGTCAACCGTGGCGCCGTTGTAGTGACGGGAACCTTTACTGTGCTCACCACCCGCCAACTCGGAAACGGAGAACTTGTAGGTGTCGGCTAACTTGAGCAGGGCCACCAGCATCTGCAGATCCAGTTTCACTGTTCCACCAGGAGCAACGCCGTAGCTGCTGCGCGAAGCGTCGTTGCCCTTGGACGTGTCAACGATGTTCTGCTTGGCGTTGGCAGTATCAACGTGGCCAGACACGTGAGTGGTAGCAAGGGTGATGTTGGGATTGATCAACACTCCGTTAGCTACGTTCTTGCGGAGTGTTTCAATGAGACTGCGCCAGACTTTTTTAGCCTTATCAGTAAGGTCCGACCAGAATCCGTCCATGTTGCCAAATCCATCGGTGTTTTCGGTCCAGCGATAAACGCGGCCATCAGGTCCGCGTCGCATTTCGCCAGCGTAGTTTCCCAAATCCAGCGGGAAGTTGCCCATTCCGTCATCTTGTGTACGCAGGTACATGAATAAGCTCCAAAAAACTTTGATCTCACAGCGGCGACGAGTCACCGCACTCCAGAACGCCGTTATGGTTTCTGCAAAAAGACTTGCTGCAGTACATCACGGTGCAGTTCCTTCACAAACTTTTCTACCCCGGCATCAGCGGCGTTGTACTTCGGTACTTCGATGGTTAACGTCGCGATACCTGGCCGGCTGGTGGTCGGCACCGGTCCCCAATCCCCAAGTGAATTACCCTCAACTCTGGCCGGAGAAAAGTAACGAACACCCGGCGGAAACAAGACTTGATTTCCCGCGAACGGGGGAAAAGCCTTTGGCTTCAGCAACAGCAGGTCGCAGGGGAGACGACTCAACGCAGTCTGGGCCATCTTCTTCCCGATAGCATCATCTTCCTGCACCTTTGTTAGATCTGTGATTTTGTTGGTTACTGGATCAATTCCGCGCGGGTCAACAAAGATCCCCGGACCTTCGACGCCACACTTTGACGCCAGTCCGCTAGCACATGGGTGACAGGCTTGGACCAGGCTATGGTCGTGAACACTGGCCAGACGTTCGGGTTGAAAACGCTCAATCAGACTGATGAGAATCCGCGTCTCCGGTAACATGCGTATACTCGTCGTCCAGAAGCCGCTTTCTGTACCGGAATCCTTGGGTGCGCGCACTCCAGCCGCAGTCTTGATCACCAACTCAACCGCGGAGACTCCACTAATGCCGCGTGCGCGAGCGGCAGCAAGATCTTCACCCGGCAACGGATAGTTGCGGTTGGGTTCAATGTTGCGACACTTCAAGGTTCCCGTAGTGCTGAAGCCGAGCCCGCCGGGTACGAGGCGAGAGCCTGAGCCCGCCTGAGTTCGCGGAATGACAACCGGCACCAGGATCGTCGTAAAGAAAGGTTTCGTGCCGCTCGCCATATCTTTCGCGAGCACAGTTTGAAGCCCCTTCACTACATCCACGCCTCTCTTTTCGTCTCCGTGAATGCCCGCAATTACCAGAGCCCGCCGATCTGAGATGCCTGGGAAAAAGAATGCTTCAGGAAGTTGAGTCGACTTGAGATTATCAACGCACTTAGACAATGCTCCGGTTAACGTCGACCCCGGATTCGGATCTGATAACGTTGCTTTATAGTTTCCGAGCTCTGCTCCGATCTTCCTGGCGTGTGCGACTCGATCCTTGAGATCGTTAAATGGCCAAAGCGGTTCGGGGCCCTGCTGTGCAAGTTTCTCTGCCAACCAGCGCTCACTGGACCCGGCCGCAAAGATCTTCTGTAACTCGGTCGTCACGGCTGCGTCGAGCGGAAACGACTTTTGCTCACGCAACAGCTTGAATATCTCTTGCTTGTCACCACGTGCTTTCCAGGTGTCGCGAATATCGTCGGGGAGTGGACCGGCGAAATCTCCGAGGAATGCCGGTGAACGATTATCCGCCGACTGCAAATCAGCGTAGCGATACACCTGCGAGGGTCGCAGCACCGCCGCCTGGTTGCGGTGGTCTGGAGAGCTGTTGGAGTTGTCGTCGTAGATATACATGCTTTCGATAGTTTTAACGACGGGCAGCTGGTCGACCCGTTGGTCGCACCGCATTCTGTGGATTGAAGATTGTCCTCACGACTTTCACGCTGCTCGGCACCGCTTCTCCAAGTCCGGCAACAGTCGCCGTACTACAACGGTTCGTCACCGCGCATCGCTTTTCGAAGTGAGGATCTATCGGGCCACCATTCGTGGCAGCGACGAACTGGGCCAGGCACTCGGCTACACCGATGGTTGAGCCTCGCGCATCGGAGGTGCAGTGATACAAGTGTGACGCCTCGTGAAGAATTGTTTGTGCTTGAAACTCGGCATGGATCTTCGGGTCGACTCCGGCAGCCGCCACCCAGAAGTTTCGACAAAGGCGAATGAGCGTCGGCTCTGTACGTTTGCAGGTCGTATCCAATAGAACGTAGGCCCAATCGCCGGCTGCACACTGTGGCCCATGACAAACATAAGTGATCGCGTTGCTGGCGATTAGATTTCTCACTCGTATCAATCGGCGAATAACTTCCGCGACGGATCGATTCACAAAGGTGCCGGCGGTCCACACGCGGATATCGTCAACACAAACGCCCAGGCGGTTTTTTAACCAATCCAGGGTCACGTCTCCCAACAGCGGCCAGGCCGGTGTCTCACCCGCACAAACAGCGGCCCGCGCCTTGATCAGTTCGCCGATGGTGTTGTCCAACATCTCAAGCGCGCGGGCCACCGCCGACGCAATAACGCTGCCAGGATCGCTGATGCCAAACGGAGTGCGCTGTGCGCAAGTCCCATAGAGCTTGCTCGTGGTGAACGGCGTCGTGGTTACGAGTGAGGGGATGCTTTTGTTATCACAGGTACGAGCGGTGACCGGTTCACCGAATCGCATTCCGGCTGGATAACCTGAATATCTCATTGCTTGCCTCCCTCACTCTCCATCGAGCTGCTACTCGATCATTTCTTCTGGGCCACCACGACCAAACGCGGCACGCACTCTTGCGCTGCTGTCAGGGTTACGGCGTCGTGTACTCCACGAATAATGAATCCCGCCTCCCGCAAGGCTCCTCCAACTTCCGCGGGCGAATACACCCGTTCCTGGTGGCGTTCGACGATTGGAAACGGCGTCTCCGGTGAGCTGATGGAAACGACAATCGACAAAAGTCTCTTGAGCGGATCCAAGCGCACCGCTTGCATCACTTGGCGACGTGGACCATCAAACCGGCGCCGGTAATGACGTGCACGACCAATCGGCAAACAGTTCGTCACCACGTCAAAAATGAAATGGCCGCCGGCGTTCAAGTTCGCGAAAACCTGGCCTAGCGCCTGGCGCAGATCGCCTGTCTTAACCAGGTGATTCACGGTGTCAAAGTTTGCCGTAATCAAATCAACTGGCTGTGGCAGCGTCAGATAACGAATGTCTTGCCGCAGCAACTTCACTTCGGCGTCGCGACAGTTCCGTCCCGCCATGTGCAACATCGACTGCGATAGATCGACCGCAAACACTGGGATTTTGCGCGAGCGCTGCAAATATCGAGCGAATAGCCCCGTGCCACAGCCAATGTCAGCGGCCGAACGAAAAGTAATGCCATATTTCCTGGCTAGCCTTTCGAAGCGGTCTCGCGTTTCCCGAAAGAACGGAGCGCCAATCGTTGCGTCGTACTCAGTCGCCAGGCGGCTGTATGGCAAAGCAACTGTTGCGACCATCTTTTGGCAACTCATCTCAATTTCACTTAAGCCGGCGCGAGCACCGTGATCGTTCCCTTCGACCCCATGTACTTGAGTGCACCGTCCTGGACATACAAAACTCCAGCGCCAGCGATTTTCAGTTTTGAAGAGGGAGGCGCTGATGCGTTCGCCATCACAATGACGCCTTGTCCTCCGGCAAATGTCTTGAACAATTTCGCTTCCGGAAATCCGATCCCCACATTTCCTCCGGCAGCTCGCCGCTGAAGCACGACGATGTTTTCGAAACCCTGGTTGTTGCCCTTGCGCCCGTTGATCTGCAACTTGTCTGACTGGACGGCGATCTCATACTTCCCCGCCGCCGGATCAGTCTTGTTGGGATCGACTTCGACAAACTCAATGTCGGGATTAGGGTCGTCGATCCGGATCGACGCAGCGCTGCCGAGGCTACTTGTTTGTTTGATATGCAGCGCTGGTTGGTTAAATTTCGGGTTTGTGTTGCTCACCTCCAGCACCGCCGAGGCTGACGTTAGCGTGCCTTCGTTTGACGTTATGGAAATAGTTGCCATCGGGCCTCCTTTGTTGGTCCACTACTCTTTAGTAAGACTGGCGCCGGCGCGGTCTTACTCTAAGAGGAACGACTGAATTGTTTTGTGGGCCAAGGGGCTGTTGCAGTGCAGGTAGAACGATGCGCTGCAGGATCTGCCTCCATTCATCGATGAGCCCCACCTCATTTGCGAGAATTGGAGTGTCTACGCGCGCCGGGTGCCTGGTGAAAAAGATGATGTTTGCCAGCCGCCTGGGGTTGCTGATGCCGCGTCGCAGCGCATCCTGCAGCACAGCCTGTTCGCCAGTTAAAACTGGGGTCGGGCCAACTGTGGGCCCAACTGAAGTAGGAACTTCTGCGTAACCGAGGCCCCGCCAGCCTTGCAACGAACCGGACGGCCGGCTTGCTGCCGTAGGTCGAGGAGGCGCCTTTGGCGGAGGAGCTGCAACTGGCTCGTTCTGCTCTTTCTCATACCGCTCGGCAAAGCCACTCATGCCAGATCGGCACGGACCACATTTACAGGATGGACCACAACCCAGTGAGCCTCCCAACGACTGGTCTTCGGAATAGGAAAAGTAAGACATACCTGTTTCTGTTCTGAGGCCTTCGTGACCGTCCTCCTGGGCTAATTGGCGCTCTTCTTGGCTGTTGTTTTCGCCGCGGCGTCGGCTGGTTTCGGAGCCGCTTGGTCAGTTGCTTTCGGAGCCGCTTGATCCGTTCCTTTAGGAGCGGTTGGGTCAGCTGGTTTCGGGGCCGCTTGGTCCGTAGTTTTCGGGCCCAGCTTGTTGAGTTCCGCCTTCAGCGCCTTGATTTCTTCCTCGAAACCCTTGCCAACGTTGCTTTTATCCTCGAGTAACGTCTCAAGCGCTTCAATTCTCTTGCTCAGTGCTTTGCTCACAGTGTCGCTGCACTCAGCCTTCAGTTCCTCGATTCGGTTGTTTATTTTTGCCAGCACGTCAGCTAACGCATAAATCCGGTCTTTGGCACGGTCCGCGGCAGTCTTTGCGGCTTCGTTTCTTTGAAAGACGGATTCGACGTTGACGACCTTGCCATAGCTAATCTCCCTGGCAAGGTTCCGCACAAAATCAGTTTCCGCTGTCTCACCTTTCTGAGTCTCGGTGGCGATGGCCGTCTGTAGCTTCTGTCGCGCATCGTATAAGGCCAAGACGTCCGCCTCCGGATCGACCGGGTGGGGCACGGCCCTAAGAACTGTGTTTGGTGTGTTTCGTCTTCTCATAATGGCTCTCCATTTTCCCGGGCGCGCAGGCGGTCCGACTGCCGTCTTACAGCCCTTTCCTGCGCCAGAATATTTCCCACTCGATAAGCATCTTCTGTGTGTCATAGCCAGCTAGATTGAGCGTCTTGCTGGCCCACTCCCGCAGCAATGAATCAGCAAACATGATTGCCGGGGGACGCACGGACCAAAGTTGTTCATCTGGATTTCGCCCGGCAAGCAATGTCTGCCACTTATGAAACTCTCGGCCGCGCTTGATTACTCGCAGCTTGCGACACTTCCGTTTGATTAAACTAGCGAGACTAACGCGGGCATTGAGGTCGTACAGGACCTCTTCGCGGGTGAATCTGAATTCCCACTCGTTGACGAAGCGCGCCGGGATAGTTTCCTTGAGTGAATTTCCCGAAGCAGCATGACCAACGTTCCCAGTAGTAGGCGCCTTGCTTTGCAACATCGTTACGTCGATCGTTGGATCGTTGGCGACCACTAATCTGAAGACGCGCTCGTGCGCCAGCAAAGTATGCGGTTCGCGTCGCGCCTGTTTCGGTGGTGCGGGTCTAAGAGGCAAAACCAGATCGAGCTTGGCAGCGATTTCGTCAGTGAGCAGATAGAGAGGTGAGTTTGCTTTGCTGTCCGACTTATAGACGCCTGCCAGTTCCTGGATCGAGACTGTGCGTTCCGTCTCCAGGACCTGAACGTAGCAGGGAATCTTGTAGGTATCTCGCAGTCTTTCCGGATGCGCTAGTTGCCTGGCCAAGATTTCCTTGAAGTCGCCCCACCAGAGGACTCGCCACTGGCCCGGATCAGCAAATAGTTTGCGGTGACCTACACTGGTTGCTTCCGGTGCTGATTTTTCAGAATCTAATTTCGCCTCGGCGTTAGCGTTCGGCCGGTTGTTGTTGGCTGGTTCGCCTGGTTGTGGTGCAACCGGAGTTGGGATGGTTCGTGGCGCAGTGGGAGCGACGGGCACTACATCGATCACTTCACCAAAGCGACCGCTGGCGAGTTGATGAATCGGTCGAATCTGCCGCCCAACCTTTTCGTAAAGTCGTCCCGCCTCATCACTCAGGATCTCACCGCGCACTGCCCGATGATGAACCGCTGCGTGATTCGCTGAAGGTAACGCACGCGGCAAGACCTGAGGCAACTCCACCGGCACCTCATCAGCGGATGCGGGCGCGAACAAAGTGGGATCAACCACAACGATACGCATTGGCTGGAAGACACTGCGTTGATGGACCACTGGGGGCGCCACCGCCCGCTCGATCGCTAACAGCAATAACTGGCTGAGGTCGATCATGCCGGAATTCACCTTGAATGC
>DATFRK010000256.1:0-13724 GCA_035263325.1 Pyrinomonadaceae bacterium
AGCGAGACCACGTTTCTTGGAACCATGGAAACCCGTAATCCCGGCAATGACTTTGATTGGCAACGGCAACGAACCAACAACGTATTCATAGAGACCTACGGTGAGTTGCGCATCAATGAACTTTGGATCAAGCTTCAACACCTCGCGATGATGATCCACCGCATCATTCCCTTCGCGCAAGGCAGCATAGTGGCGACGCTCCACCGCTTCCGCAAAAGACGCCTTCAACCCTTCAGTGCTTGCCAGGAAATCCAACGCCTCGATGTCCTTCGGGTCTTGTTTCAATCTTGCTTCGGAAAGGCGTTTGGATTCCCGGGTTAAAGAGCGAAACTCCGCCACCACCTTTGGATCAACTTTGTCGTCACCATTCGTATAAAACGATTCTGAACTGTAAAGCGACGACTGCAGACGGCGTGATTCGTAGAGCGCTTTGATCCAGAGACGGGCAGCCAGCAACTGCGGTCCTGACGGGTGATTCGGAAATAGCTGGGCGATCTCCTTGAAATCGTGTTGCGCTTTGTCGTAATCGAGATTGCGCAGAGCTTCCATTCCGCTGCGACGCAGATTATCGAGTCTCTCTCGCTCAGTCTCGCTCAACCAGGGGGAAATTGACTGTTGCCCTTGAATGGACAGAGGTCCAACCAGGAACAGGACCAAAACGCTGAGCACGTATTTCAAGACAGTTTCTCCTAAACTCCCCGATCGAAAGATTCCAGGTACTTCACTCCCGATCCGGTATTAAACAGTACGACGCGATCACTTGCCTTCACAGCACCCGCGTCGATGAGCTTTCTCAGTGCCGGTAGACAGGCGGCTCCTTCGGGCGCACAAAAAACTCCTTCGCTGGCCCCAATCTCGTGCGTCGCAGCAATCAACTCGTCGTCAGTCACAGCCACCGCTGTGCCTCCGGAGTTCCGCAACGCATCAATAATCAGGAAGTCACCGATTGCTTTGGGCACTCGCAGCCCGGAAGCGGTAGTGGCAGCGTTGGGGAACTCGTCGGCAAACCGCTTTCCCTCACTAAAGGCCTGCACAATTGGCGCACAGCCTGCGGCCTGGACCGTAACCATTCTTGGTCGTCGCCCGTCGATCCAACCCATCTGCTGCATTTCATCGAATGCTTTCCACATGCCAATTAGTCCCGTACCACCTCCGGTTGGATAAATGATGACATCAGGCAATTCCCAGTTGAGTTGTTCTGCCAGCTCGTACCCGAGGGTCTTCTTGCCTTCAACCCGATACGGCTCTTTCAAAGTGGATACGTCAAACCAGCCTTCGGCCTCTTTCCTGCGTCCGACCTCGGCCCCGCAATCAGTAATGAGGCCATCCATCAAAGTGACGTGGGCTCCGGTCTGTTCACATTCGACAACGTTAGCCCGCGGCGTGTCGCGAGGCATGAAGATGAAACACTCTAAACCGGCGCGGGCAGCATAGGCGGCGAGTGCACCGGCGGCATTGCCCGCGGAAGGAACCGCGAGTTTCCTGGCCCCGAGTTCAAGGGCCATGGACACCGCGGTAGTCATCCCCCGAGCTTTGAAACTCTGGGTCGGATTCTGCGACTCATCTTTAATGTAGAGCTCGGCAATTCCAGTCTGTTTACCCAGTCTCGGCGCCCGCAGCAGCGGCGTCCAACCTTCACCAAGGGACACAATGTTGTCGCCGTTTTCAACGGGCAACACTTCGCGGTAGCGCCATAGATCACCACGTCTCCCGGGAAGTGATTCTTTTGTCAAAGTTTGCCTGGCTTGCTCAAGGTCATAACGAACCAGCAAAGGCTTACCACATTCACGGCATAGATTGAGCAACCGCTGTGCCTCATGTCGTAGGCCACACAGGGCACATTCAAGGTGAGTAACATTCATATTTTCGGGTCTCTTTTCTTTGAGTTTTAGCGGTCGGGCACCAAAAGCCTTCCGGTAAATTAGATAAATTGCACTTGGTTCAAATGATAAGCACTTGGGCGGGAAGGTCAATTGTCCCGACACGTGTCGGATTTGGAGTGCAGTGGCTAACCTGGGAGCGGCAGGTAGATCCACAGATTAGGCAGATTACACAGAAGCAGTTAGGGAAGTTTAGATCCTCGTTTTATCACTCGCGTTCAAACAGCGCCGCAGCGAAATCCACAGGTGACAAATAGCTCCACCAAATGCTCGGAAACTAACCTGGCTCAACTACACAGGCTTACTTTTTCTCTGTTTAATCTGCGTAATCTGTGGATCTAACCTGCCGCTCCCAGGTTCTCCAAAGGCGAAGCCCGTCAAGTTACAGAAAGCTTGACGGGCTCAGCTGAAGTTAAAAAGTTGAGGGTTTAGGGTTCAGTGGTCATGGTCGCCATGCTCATGACCTTCATTGCCGTCAATCTGGCTCCGAATTTCGCCACCAGGCCACCTCGTGCTGTGAACGTTCACGTAAGTAGCGCCGGCGCGCATGGCTCTGATGAGTTCGGCAAGCTCACCAGTATCAATGCCCTGGGTTCTGGCTGCTGCGGTAGCCGGAATGTTAGGACTGACATCGGCAGCCATGATGGTGCCGGTGATGGTTGCAGGCGCTGCGGGACAAGGTTGCGTTCCCGCTGGTCCATTGCCCAGGTTCGAGCATAGAAAGACCGTGATGCCGCCGTTTACACCAACATTCCCAATGTGGATGTGTGACTGTTGCACGTCACCCTCGAGGCCGGTGTAACTCAGCTCATAGGTTATTCGTGACTCATCGTTGCTAATACGAGCGTGAAACTCGCCATTCGCACCAGTCGAAACCGCCGGAACCTCCTGGTAGCCGATCAGGAACTCATTGATCTTCTTGAAGCCTTCAGCGAAAGCCACAGTGGAGATCGACACCAAAACCACCAGACAAACAAAGAGTCCGCGTGTTCTCATCGTTTCTGTACCTCCAGATTTAATTGTGCGCGAGAGAATTGGGGCTGCATTCTAGCATGGAACGGGTGGGAAGGTTAGCAAAGTTCGGGGGGCCGGAGGTGGTTAAGTGAACTCTTTGTGAACTGACCTGACTGGTTGGGGCCAGGGAATCCCTGACTTTGGTTCTGCGAATCTCATCAGTTGAGGTTGCTGGCGACCGTAGTTATCCTGTCAGTCCTATGGCCATACGACTTATCGCCGTCGATCTGGATGGCACTTTGCTCGACTCACACGGCAAGATTTCGGCCCGCAATCGGCAGGCTCTCGATGCTGCTCGCGAACTAGGGGTTCAGGTGGCCCTGGTAACCGGCCGGCGTTTTCGCGATTCCCGTCCGATCGCCCTCGAGCTGGGCCTCGATGTTCCCGTTATTGCTCACAACGGAGCATTGACGAAGCACGCTCGCACGCTCGAAACCGTTGCTGTGTTGCCACTACCGCTTGCCGCCGCCAGGGAGGCGCTAAGCATCGGCCGAAGAATGAGCGCCGACGCTCTTCTCAGCGACGACCACACTGGCCTGGGAGTACTTGTCTATGATCGGCTCAGTGGCGACAATGCAGCAGTCCACAAGTACATCGCCTGGGCTCGGCGGATTCATGGTGATGAAGAAGGTAAAGAGTCAGTGCGCCAGGTGACGTCGCTGGAGGACTATCTGGATCACGAACCCGTGCACCTGGCTTTCTCGGGAAGATGCGGCAGCATGAAAGAACTTGAGAACCTGGTGAACGCCGAAATGGGATCGAAAGTAAAAGTTCTGGCGACTGTTTACCCGGAGCAAGACTTTACCCTGGTGGATATTGTCAACCCAACTGCATCGAAAGGCGCAGGAGTAGCTGCAGTAGCATTTGAGTTGGGGATCGAACGCGAGGAGATCATGGCAGTCGGCGATAACTACAACGATCTGGAGATGCTACTCTTTGCCGGCACAGGAGTGGTGATGGCAAACGCACCGTCGTCGCTGCGAGAGATCCGTGGTTTATATCCAACCGCGTCGAACAAAGAAGATGGAGTCGCACTTGCAATTGAGCAGTTCATATTGAATCGAAAATTTGGAGTCGTAAGTTAACTGGCTTGCCGGCTCGTGAGGGTTCACAAAGGAGAGGAACAAATGGCAAATCGCACGGCAGTAATAAAGACCAACAAGGGTACGATACGTTTTGAACTACTCGAAGCGGATGCGCCCAAGACGACAGAGAATTTCATTACCCTGGCCCAGAAGAATTATTACGACGGCGTGATTTTTCACCGCGTGATCAAGGGTTTCATGATCCAGGGCGGCGATCCGACCGGCACCGGACGCGGCGGACAGTCTGCGTGGGGTGGGCGCTTCAACGACGAGATAAATCCCGGCTCGCCTGTTTACAAGACCGGCTACAAGAAAGGCGTCGTTGCCATGGCTAACGCCGGTCCAAATACTAATGGCTCACAGTTTTTCATCATGCACGTCGATTATCCGCTGCCGCCCAGCTACACGATTTTTGGCAGAGTTACCGATGACGAAAGTAACCAGGTGGTGAATGCTATTGCGACGACCCAAACTGGTCCAGGCGACAAGCCAGTGTCCGACGTGAAAATGGAAAGTGTAACAATTGAGGGTTGACGGTATACCACGGTCTTGCGCCGGGGTGCCTGACGTTCTCTGCTACTTCTTACCACTGAGAGATCTTATTAATGCCACGGCTTTGTGCCGTGGATGTTTACGCTAACTGCTACGCAGCGGCAAGCGTGAACCCCCACGGCACAAGGTCGTGGCATCGTGCTATCAGCCGTAATTCTTTTTCTAGCCGCGAAAGTGAATCTCCGCGGCACAAGGCCGTGGCATCACTTTAAAGTGGGCGGGCGCCGTGGCCCAAGCGCGGCTCAACTCGTAGGGCCCAGATTGCCTTCGTTACAAAACTCTTTGCCTCACCTACCGCTGCCTCCAGTGACAGGCCATTCGCCAAACCCGCAACGATTGCCGCCGACAAGGTGCATCCCGAACCATGAATCTCGTTTACATCCACGAACTCCTCGCGATATTCAATGAACTCCCCGGCCTCATTAATCAGAATGTCAACCGCGTCCTTACCACGGAGATGTCCACCTTTTACCAGCACTGTCTTAGCCCCTAACTGCTGAATAATCTGGGCCGCCCGCCTCATGTCGGTTTCGTTTGCTATTGAAATACCGGCAAGCTGCTGAGCTTCCGGAAGGTTCGGCGTGACGATGCGCGCCAGCGGCAACAACTCCCTCTTTAATGCTTCGAAAGCATCCCTGGCAATCAGGTTGTGGCCGGTGGTGGAAATCATTACCGGATCAACTACCGGCGCGGGCAAGCTTGTTTCCCGGAATAGTTGGGCCACCTCGTTGACGATCTCCGCACTCGGCAGCATGCCTGTTTTAACCGCCGCGACTGGGAAATCCTGGACGACGGCCTCGATCTGGCTGCGCACTGTCTCGGCACTCTGATGCGCGACACCAAAAACCCCGGTTGTGTTTTGAAACGTGAGCGACGTCAACGCGGCAGTAGGAAAACATTTGAGGGCCACGAAGGTCCGAATATCGGCAATGGCGCCGGCCCCCCCTGAGGGATCGAGACCAGCTATCGTTAGCGCAACTATCCTTTTCGACTGGTTCATGTCTCTTATTCTTTCTGAAACGAACGACGGACTTCCTTCACCACCCGCGCCAGATCTTCAGGATTACTTAACAACCGTATGGCAGCAATGCCACTTGCCCCGGCGGCAAAACACGCCGCAGTATTTGCCAAAGCAATTCCACCGATCGCGATCACGGGAAAATCGGCTAACTCATCCGCGACTTCACGCAATCTACCCAGGCCCAGTGGTTCACCATAGATTCGTTTGGACTCAGTCTCGAAGACCGGTCCCAGCACCACGAAGTCAGCACCCGCAATCTTTGCTGCTGTTGCTTCCCGGGTTGAGTGCGTTGAGGCGCCGATGAGGAACTGCGGGCCATAGTCGCGTCGAATTACCTCTATTGGCAGCGACTGGCGAGTCAAATGAACACCATCGGCACCAGCCGCCGCCGCAATGTCCGCGCGATCGTTGACCAACAGTTTAGTTGGGCCTTGGCGTGTGATCACTACCGCAGCTTCTGTCAGCAGAAAAAGAACTCGTCCACTCAGACTCTTTTCCCGAATCTGAAACAAGGAAACCTCCGCTGAGACTGCCGCTTTTAAAAGAGAAATTATATTCAGGAATTCGACGCTTTCAGGAGTGGTCCTGCTGGTCGTCGCGCCGCTCGTTATCAGATAGATAATTGGTTGAGGAAGCTTGCGCAGCATCATTCTTCGGAGTATTGGCTTTGGAGGTCTGTCGCTGCAGCGCCTGGACAGTCTGTTTAAAGTGGAAAATCTCCCAGAAGGCGATGCCCAGATTTAAGAGCCCCACGCCAGTTACTGCACCACGAACCCAACCAGAAGCAACTACACCCACCAACTGCTGAGATCCAATCTTGCGCGCAGCATATAACAGAAAGTAGTTGTTGCCCCAATCGCTCAATCCCCACATTCCCTGGGGCCACCAGGGCAGCACCGTGAGAAAGATGCCGATCTCTATGCAGAGGATTATATAGAAAATGACGCTGATTCTAGCTGACATGACTAACTTTGAATCCCTCAGGGGATTGCGCAGGCAGGGCGACTATTTCTTTTTCTTCTTACCGCCCTTATCGCGTAACTGCTCCAACTTCTCCGCCACTTCCCGATAAGAGATGTCCGTACCATAGACTTCCATGTAAAGCTGCCGGGCGCGATCAAAATTTCCCTGCTGCTCATGAGCGGAAGCCAGTTCGTAACGCAAGGCCAGGTATTCCTGTTCGCTGTGACCAGGCGCGTCGAGGCCCTTTTGAAACCACATGATGGCAGCCTGCGCCAGCCCTTTTTGAATAAAGCAGTGGCCGAGCATATTACAACATTGGAGAAAACGCGACGTGCCATCGCTCGCTTTCACGAGGCTGGCTGAAGTTTGAAACTCCTGGATGGCCTCATCTAAAAGATCCATCTCCTTGTACGCAGTCCCCATGTTGTAGTGTGTTTCAAAATCCTCGGCAGCGACAACATCTGATTCTTCCTCGGCAAGACGGAATTCTTCGAAGAGTTCGGCCAATCCAGCGTCAATTCCGCTGGCCGCGGCTGAGGCTGGCGCTGCTTCGTTGGGCTCGGTTGCGATCGACGCGAACGTCAGATCCGGTTCCACTCTAGTGGACGGATGCGACTGTTCCTCAACCGCGGCGAACTCAAACCCCGCCGCCGCTTCCTTGGCTTTGCCGTCACTGGCGCCCAGCTTTTCGCGCCTCGCTTTAATCTCTTCGTGCGGTCCAAACTGGCGCTCGAGCATTCCCAGCGTGTCGAGAGCAATATCGGTATACCCTTGGGCTATATAAAAGTCTACGCTCTCCAGCTCCTGCCGCATCATGTTCTCGACGCGGCCTTCTTCAGTGGCGGCACTTGGCGCGACTGGTTCATCAACGACTGAAACAGTTTCGAAGTCCACCTCTTGAAAGCTAGCTCCCGCTGAGTCGGTGATGTCATTCAAGTCGGCAAAAGAGGCTGTCGGATCGGACGGTGCTGGCGCCGCAACCGTATTTGCCTCAAACTCGAATTTCTCAACCACAGGGGTAGGCGCTTCGGGTGTCTCCGCCAACGTTTCTTCAACGACCGCGAATGTCTCAAATTCCGGCACCTCACCGACGGGAGGTGGCAATACGGGTTCAGGCGGAACAGCGAAGTCATCGACTGTCTCCTCCTGCAAACCTCCGATCAACTTCAATCGCGCGAGGTAACGTGGTTCGTCCGGCGCCAATCGCACCAACTGCGTTAAGGCGTAACGCTCCTCCTCAACCAGTTCTGCTGCTTCTGCTGATTCCGCGAGTCGTTCCAGAACTGAACGCAGCGCATCCATGTCTCGCTGCCACCAATGAATGCGAACCAGCATCCTTAAGGCGCCGACATGATCAGGATTTTGTTCCAATACCGAGTGAACGATCTCCAGCAGATCCTTTTCTTCCCGACCTGCCAACATTCGCTCGATTACCCCGCCAAGAATGCGAACCGTCTCATCGAGTTCGCCAGCCTTAAGGTAGAGTCGGGCCACAGCCAGGTACTGGATGTAGTTGGCCGCATCCTGGGCCATCAACAGGTTGGTGGCGCGTTCGGCACCTTTTGCATCTTCGGACTCGACGTATGCGCGCGTCAGCATTGCCACCAGGGCGCCGTCGTCTTGTCGCGTTTCAACGACTTTTTCCAGTACTTCGGCCGCTTGGTCAGCCGTGCCGCGCGCAATGTTCGCGTCCAGGACGCCGGCCAATGCATCGTGATCGTCAGGAGTCAACTCGAGTGCTCTATTGAAGGCATCAAGAGCTCTTTCGAAGGCGCCCGTCTGGTAGAGTCGGTTGGCAGCCTGGACAAAAGCAGTGGCCGCCTCTCGCCGCATGCCTTCTTTCAGGTAACCATCTGCTAGTTTGAGGCGGATCTCTGTGTTATTTGGATCGAGATCGGCGATCTTATGAAGTATGTCGAGGGCTTTTTTGTTTTGACCAGTACGCGTATGTGCGTCAGCGACTATGAGATACTGGGCCCGCGCATCAACCACCAGGCCCTGGGTAGCATAAAGATCGGCGAGTTTGAGCGCGACGTCGGGATCGCGCGTCTTGAGCCGCTCGATCTTCTTGTACATCGCGATGGCTTTGAGGTGGAATTCCTGTTCCCGGTAATGTTCAGCGATGCGATCGAAGCAAGAGACTGCTTCTTCTTTTTTCCCCGCACGCACGCAGAGATCACCGAGCATGTTCAAGGTAGTGAGATCGTTAGCGTCGTGGTCGACGATCTGACGGTACTCCTTGATGGCCGAGTTGATCTTCCCCTGGGATAGGAATTTCTCGGCGTTTTTTAGGACCTTAGCTTTTTCGAAAGCCATCAGGGATATTATGTAACCTTACGGTCGGACTGGGTCGGCGGCGTTAATCGGGCGGCGAGCAGGGGCTATACATTACGACAAGCGCTTGTCGAGACCGCACGTTTTATCAGCGAAAAGCAGCCGGGAGATACGCTAACATGCGTAAAAAAGAGTGTCAAACGAACATATTTTTTGCCTCTGAGTGAAACGTAAGCTTGCTCAAAACTCAGCCTAACGAACGACCCTTGGCCCAACTTGGCCAGCGCATTGCACTGGGCGGGATGGTCTTGTATGTAGTCTCCGCACCTCACTCGATTGCCGCGGCCGAAATTTCGATAGCCATCAGTGCCCTCGGTTGGCTGATTCGCACTGTCGGCACTGGCACCACCGGACTGCGACGCTCCAGGTTTGATTTGCTGATTCTGCTCTTCCTGGTCTGGACCCTTATTTCCTCCATCTGGTCCGCGGAACCCAGCATTAGTGTGCCAAAATTCCAATCCTCCTGGGTTGTGTTTCTTTTCTACCTGACTCGGGCAATCGTAAAGCAGAGAACTGTGCTGTTGTTGGTGGGAATTCTCATTATTTCCGGTGCGACCGGGGTTCTGTACAGTCTCTACGACCTCGCCCGGGGGCGCGGCGTAATAGTTGAGTCTCTAATCCCAAATAGTCCGTTCGAGGAAGTCGGAATTCAGCCTGGTGACGCAATCTGGCGCATTAACGGCCAGCGCGTTTATTCAGTCGCGGACATCGATGAGGCAATCAGATCAGCACCGCCAGACCAGGCTGTCGCCGTTAGTATCATTTCCCGTGGTGAACATGTCGAACGGCGAGCTTCGGCTCCAATCTCCTTTCCGCGCACGCCCTCCGTCACCTCCGGCGTCACCGGCTCGTCGCGAACTCATCGTTTTCGAGCTTCCGGTTGGACGCGCCATTACGAAACGTTCTCGGAATTACTTCAGATCATTGCGCAGCTGGCGCTCGGCATTACCCTCGCAAATCTCAGCAATCACGGAGTCAATAAGGCCTTCAGAATCGGCTTGCTGCTCGCGGCGATTTTGGCAGTAGGGATTGTGCTAACCGCCATGAGAACGGTGTTGATTGCTTTTGTGATTGGCGCGAGTGTAATTGCCTGGCGTGCTTCCCGGGGCCTCGCGAAGGTTATCCTGACGTTCGCGTTGTTCTTTGTGCTCGCATTCGGAGCAGTAGTGGTCTGGCAAACTCGAGCGGATAACGCACTTTCGTTTGCCGATCCCAGCGCGTCACTACGAGGTCAGGTGGCCCGAGTAGGTCTATCACGCGTCTTGCTTCATCCCATACTTGGTCATGGGATGGACGCGATGAAGCGGCACTGGACCGAGTGGGGTTTTCCCGGCACTGACATGATTCATCTTCACTCGACGCCATTGCAACTGGCATTTGATCGTGGTCTTCCAGCGCTGGTTTTGTGGTTGTGGTTGATGATCGAATTCTGGCTTTACTTCGCCCGTGCTAGCAGAAAAGCTAGTGAAGTGAGCGAAACGAATGCCTATGGCGTTTTGCTGGGAGGCTTGGGTGCGCTGACCGGTTTCCTCGCCAGCTCCATGGTTAATTACAACTTTGGCGACGCTGAGGTCGCGCTGCTATTTTGGTGGTTAATGGGAATACTGCTGGTGTTATCCACCGATTACACAGATTCCACAAGCAACGCTTTAAAAGTTGAGTAGCAGCGTTTTGGTCTCAGTCCAACCAAGGGCATCCGCGTAACGTAACTCAACTAAGTCGAGTAGACGTTTCGCTGTGATCTGCGTAATCTGTTGCAATCATGACACGTCCCCAAGCAAGCGAAGCAGCACCATATTATTCACGGTATATCGATCTCATTACGAGCGACGATATCGTTACCACACTTAGCGAACAGTTGAGTGAGACGACTGAATTCCTTTCAACTATTTCGGAAGAGAAGTCGTTACATCGGTACGCCGATGATAAGTGGAGCATTCGTGAAGTCCTCAACCACGTCAACGATACTGAAAGAGTGTTTCTCCACCGGGCATTCTGGTTCGCGCGCGGTTTTCCCGATTCCCTTCCGGGTTTTGATCAGAACATTGGCGTTGATGCCGCCCAGGGCAACAATGTTTCCTGGCAAGCTCACCTGGAAGAGTTTCGTAATGTGAGACAGGCGACCCTCTCATTTTTTAAGAACCTTCCGGAAGATGGTTGGTCCCGTTCTGGCGTCGCTAGTTATAACCCGGTTACCGTCCGGGCCCTCGCGTACATCATCGCTGGCCACGTCGAACATCACCGCAACGTGATCCAAGACAGGTATCTGTAACTCCTGTGGGTTTTCTCACTCTTTTCCAATGATCACCGACTGAGAGTGTTAAACCTTTTAAATATTGTTTTCTAAGCCCTTTCGGGTGTATCTTAAGGGCTACTGCGGGTCTCTCACTCAGACTTAACTTCCCGCAGGCCCCAAAAGTAACCACAAACTGCGCCAGGAGGGCCGCAAATGAAACGGTGCCCGCAGTGTGAGTTTATCTACGAGGACGACCAGAGTCTGTGTGACATGGACGGGAAAGTGCTCGTCTTTGACTCCACGCCACTTCCCAGACTCCAGGCAGTTACTGACCCGGCCGGTGATTTTGTACCAGCAGCAAACTGGAGGAATCACATTCTTCCGATGATCGCCGCGGCGGTACTGGGCACAGTCATGTTCCTGGTCTACTACGTTTCCACTCACCCATTGGCGTCACGGGGAATTGATTTCACTCCCGCAAGTTCGACTACTGTTCCTCAATCAGTACCAAAGGAAGCTGCTGGTCCAACTACAATTCCTAATGCTCCATCGCCTGTCGATTCTCACTCGGAAAAGGCAGCCGTCCCGGACAACAATAAGGGAAATGTTAAAACTGATTCGACTGATGAGGTGAAGGTAGGAGGAGATCCTACGGCAGGGACTGGAGTACCGAATGTAAAACCGTCCGATTCACCCGTCACCCAGCCAGAGAAAACAGATCCAGCTTCCCCAAAGAAGCCGGAGGATAAGGCACAAGATGCAGGGAGTGTCCCGCGTTCACAAAGTTCGATTCCCCGCAGAAGCCCACAACGAGGCAAGGAAAACTCGCAAAAGTTTGACTCCAAGATCGCCTCGTTCTTTAAGAAGACCGGTAATGTCCTGAAGAAACCCTTCAACCGCTGAGATCTGATAGGCGGCGTTGTGATGCGGCAAAATCTGAGATCGCCGAAACCCTAATCAAAGACCAAAGGCTCAAGACCAACACCAAAACAAACCCCAAACTACACCTATTGACAATCCCCTAAGCCGCCTGTAGTTTCCCACCGCCTCTCTAACAGACATCGAGGTGCCAGCCCATGAAGGTCGCTCTGAGAAGCGTTCTCGTCCACTCTCTTTCACTTACCTGCTTCCTGGCCTTTTTGCCGGCACGCGCCGATGCGTGGGGCAAGGATGGACATCGCATTGTCGCGCGCATTGCTGCCCGACACCTGAGCCCAAAAACTAGAACTGCCATCACGAACCTTATCAAAGCAGACGAAAATGATGTGGGAAACTGCAGGAGCCTGCCGAAGTTCGAGGACCAGATGGCCTGTATCTCGACCTTTGCTGATGAAGTGCGAAACAAAGACAAGTTTCCCCAGTTTGCCAGTAATACCCCGCTTCACTTCGTCGATATTCCAATTTATGCAGCAAAGGCGCAGAGACATTACGACGCCAAGCTCTACTGTAAAGAGGGCTGCGTCGTTAGCGGCATACGGGACTACACCCAAGTTCTGAGGACTTCCACTGATGAGGCCAAGCGCGCCGTTGCCTTGAAGTTTATCGTCCACTTTATCGGCGACTTTCACCAACCACTTCACACCGCGATGGACCGTGACGCAGATTTCAAGAATGCTGAAAACAAAGCGGCTGGACACGTAAAACTCAAAGGAGATGGGAGTTCAGATCTCGGCGGCAACATGAAATTCGTGACCTGGTTTGGTGACAGTACCAGCCCATTCGGCTGCGCCAAACTACACTCCGTTTGGGACGATGGCATGATTGAGAAGCGCGGCCTGACTGATGTTGCCTACACCGATCTACTCGACAACCTGAGTGCCGCCAAGGTAGCAGGAATTCAAGCGGGCAGCATTGTGAATTGGGTGAATGAAGCGTTGGGGGTAGCAATTTCCAACGCCTATGGAAAACTTCCGGCGCGCAATCAAGCAAAGAAAGTTTGTGAAGTGACGAAGGTCCAGAACGGGCAAAAGAAAACTGAGTGTGCCACGTTCACACCGCAGGCGTGTCAGGCGAGCGAGGTGCACTATCAGTATGAACTTGCTGATTCCTACGATCAGGAGAACTTGCCCGCCGTCGAGTCTCAACTGCAACGAGCCGGCCTGCGACTGGCCAGATACCTCAACAACATTTTCGACCCACCGAGCTAAACCGATCCTCCACTCATTTGGCTGAACATCCTGTCTTAGAGAGCAATAACTTCCATGAAACGCTGCCCCCACTGCAATTTCATTTTTCCTGACTCTGATGAGCTTTGCGACTTCGATCGGACGCGGCTGGTCACGATTGCCGAGAACGAGATCGACGTCAAAGCGGTGCCCGGCCCCGTGGAGATGCGTCGTGAAAATCGCAAGGCCCTGCTGATGGCAGCGGTCGTGGGCATCTCCTCAGGTCTAATCCTTTTTGTTAGCTATCGTGCAAGCCATCGGCAAAGTAGCGTGGTGAGCGACGTCGGGCGACCGCAGAACGTTAGCTCGCGACCTGCTGTCGTGACCATCACACCTTCAATCGAGCCGTCACCAATGCCGGCGGCGACCCCGGTCGTCCCACCGGTGTCCGTTGTGGCGAAGTCGGTGCCCTCACCCACGCAAACAGCCGCACATGCCAAAGTGAGCGTCGGCCCTGTGACTACGGAGTCAAAG
>DATFRK010000257.1:0-6700 GCA_035263325.1 Pyrinomonadaceae bacterium
CCATAGTCAATCAAGTCTACCAGTTGCTCATGCCATTTTTTCCGGACTCAGTGCCGCATGGCTTCCAGAAGAGATTAGGGAAGCTCACTATCAAGAGGCCGGTAAACTGATCAACCTCTTGCGCGTTCGCGGGGCGCTCAATACCAACCTTAGCCGCAAAGATGCACAGGAAGCCTGGGGACTTTTTCTGCAAGCAATTCAACAGGTAACCCTCAATATTGTCAGCCTTGATTATCCGCCAAAAGACTCCGGCGTGGGCCTCTCTGACGATACTCAGGCAGTTATTAGAAAGACCTTGCAGCGCGTCGATGATCTCGCGAAACGAACGAACACCACGCTGCATTTGAAAAGCCCGCAAAAGGCCGAAATTGAGCTGAGAGTCGCCTTGGCGCGGGTAAAGGGTGACGCCTGTTTGCCGTTACGCCCGATTCCCACCGCTCCTTTGAACAACGATGACCTGGCCCGGCATTACGTTGGGCGTTCTGACGAGGAGGCATTGAAGTTGGCCCAGCAACTCAGACATGCCGATGGGACTATCCTGGTCACGGGTTACCGCGGCGTCGGAAAGTCGACCTTTGTAAACCGGGCCGTATTTCATGCCATCTCCGAACAGCAAAACCTGCCGGCCGACGGAACCTTGCTGGTCCCGGTAACGGTAAACCTCGCCAAAGTCGCGGGAGTCCAGCATGTGCTACGCCTCACCATTCGAGCCTTACGTGATGCGCTGGTCGATCCTGAGTCTCGTACTCCCCGCAGGATTCCCTGCCACAACTCGAACGAGTTGGGTCTGCTTCCTCTTCCTTTAGATAAAGCGAAAGAGATCGAGCCCCTGGAAGAGGCGTACATTCGCGCGACCTACAAAGTGACCATGACTCGGGCAGATGGCGCCGAGAGAAAGGCAGAGTTCGGATCCTCCTTCGCGATAGATCCCGGAAAACTGGTGGGTGGCAACATTGTGGGCATCGAGCTGGGCAAATTTCTTGAGGGTGGAATTAAGAAGACCAGCACAAAAAGAATCAACCGTGAGCTAAGCCTGCTCGACTACGATGAAAATGCGGCCGAGGAAGATCTCTCCCGTCTGATCCGTTCATTAGCAGTGCCTCGACCGCTTTACGGCACGTGGGGAAACTGGGTCAGAATCAAACTTGTCTTTGTCTTTGACGAACTTGACAAGATGGACATAGACCTGGGTCTGAAGCCCATGATTGAAGGCCTGAAGAATCTCTTTCTGCAACAGTACGCAGTCTTCCTGTTGGTGACTAGCAAGAGATTTTATTACGACTTGCTGAAGGATCGAGCCATCGAAGATGCAATGCTTAACAGCTACTTCAGTGCCATCGTTCACGTACCCCTACTCTCACTCGGCGAAGTGCGCAAGATGGTTGAAGATTGGATCGATTGGAACGTGATTCCCAGCGTACGTGAGAGACCTCAAGCGGAAAACAAACTGATCGAACAATTAACGCGCGTATTACTCTACCGATCTCTTGGAAATCCGCGAGACATCATCCGTGAACTACGCAAAATGCAACAGTGGTGGCAGAGCACTGATCAATCATATCTGAGCGAACAACTGCGCAAGGCTCCAAGCCTGCAAATTATTGCGGCGGTCCAGGAGTATATTGAAAAGACCACCGTGCGAGAGGACGCCTCCCCCGATCCAACGTCGGAAACGAGCGGTGCTGTGGCGTTGGCCTCGGAGCGACTCGAAGGTGATGAAGCACGCCTGGAACAGGTTCAGCGTGGACTCTACATACTCACCGAAGAACTTATCAATCGCGGCACGTTGCTACTCGAGCCACCGCGGCGTGCTGCAGCCGACGAGGCCAATGGCGAGAAGAGTGGTCCAGGCAAAGAAGAGCCCTCTGGCGCGCTTGAGCAGCTGCTGCTAAAACTTGCCAAGCCCGCGCCTGACACCGCCGAAACGTTGCCCCTGGCCCAGATACACAAGGATAACTTTAGCCTGCTCACTTTTGACGATGTGCAAAAGCTGGCGAAACGCCTGGGCCAATTTCTTTCGCTGGTGCACAACGCTCCCGACTTGTTTACTGATGAAAAGTGGGGCGATCGACAGCCGCTTTTCGAAATGCCCAACCAGGACGTACTGAGGGTGACACCGACCTTTTATAAGCTGACCGGACGTAAGGCTACGGTCGCGCCGGTTGAGGTCACTCCCAGCCCCGCCTCGAACAAATCCGAGACAGATCTGATCTGTGACGCGAAGAACCTTGCCAGCCAGGAAGGTTGGGCAGAGCGACTCTCAGCAATCAAAATCATTCAACAACTGGGCCAACTCCCGAGCGACTTGGAGCCTTTCATTTGGAAGATCGTTAGCGAAGATGACGATCCCAACCACCGCCTGTTAGCGATCGGCCGTCTCACACCTCAGGCACTTTTTGCGAAACAGGGTTTGAATATTTCCGATGTACTAAACAAAGAAAAAGATCAGCAGGTGCTGGCTGCCTATCTTGGCCTGGTCGGAGGCGCCAGCGAGGCCGAGGCCTGTAAGAGGGCAACAGATGCTCTCATAGCGTTACTCGAACGCGACACTCAAGCGCTGATAACAGAACGTCTGTCGGACAACCTCGGGGTCCAGGTACTCACTGTGCTGCAATCGGTCGCTAATCGAGACGCGACTGCCACACTGCTAACCTGGTTAAGCGCGACCGGCAGAAGCGACCAGGTACAAAAAGCGGCAGTCGATGTCTTAAAGACTTTCAGTAACAAATTCCAAGCCAACGTTGCGGACCAGATCTTCGCTGACGAAAAGGCTTTGGGACTTTTCACCGGGGCCGTGCGCACGACCACCTGGTGGACCGTCAGCACCCCTTTGCAATCTCCGCTCAAAGACTATTTTCGGGAAATACTTTTACCCGAACCAACCAAATATATAGGGAAGCTACTGGACGCGCCGTCAGAAATCGACGTCAGCGAAACGTTGACCTTCTTGTGTGACGCAGCGATCGATGTGCAAAAAGACGATCCAGCAAGAGTCGGCGACCTGGCAAATGTTATCTTGGACAACTTGCTTGGACCACGCGAAAGTGACGTTAAACCGAGACTACTGGGGGCGCTGTCAAAAACGAGAGACCTTCAATCGCGGATGGTGCCATACCTGAAATTGCGATTTCCCGCGTGGGAGAAGGCAAAAGCGAAAAACATTGATCCAATTCCCGCGGGGATCCCCGACGATGGAAGGCGACTAGATACATTTATTGAGGAGTTAGGAAAAATAAAAGCGGCTGAGATTACTGTATTCGCTTCTCCCCTCAAAGGGAGGCTTTCTGATTTAGCAGATATCGGAAAAGGTAATCTGAGCACACTACTCAGCTCGCTTAAATTGCCACCGAATATGACTATGCCAACGGGTGCGGGACCAATTTCTTCCAGCACCTTCAATCTCGAGGATTATGTCAACCAGTACCGCCCGCCGGTGACGACTACGACTCCATGGACACGCCGCGCATCGCGCGATGATCTATGGCAAACAGCTGTTTATTTAATCCTGGCGTTAGTTTCGTTCGCTCTCGGACTTTTTCTTTTCCGGCGAGACCTGCCGGCAGGTGCTAGCTTTGCCACCACGCTGTTTAGCAGAGTCTTACTGCTGACCATCGATGCAACGATCTTTTCGTGGTTGGCATGGCTCTTTCTATCAGCAAGCCAAACTAACTCTGAGCTGCTAAGACAATCTGTGGAACGAAAGGTGGGTGGAATTAGTATTGGGACTTATGGGACGACGGACGAGTCGTGGACAAAAATCATCTCGAACCCCTCGGTGAATTTCCTGCTCGCTGCCCTCATCGTCTACGGCCTCTATTCAGTGCATGTCAACTACATTGGTCCCTTGACCCGCTGGAACCAGGTGCTGCAGTTCCTGGTAAATCTGCCGACGATTCTCCTTTTGCTTTCGGCCTGGCCAGACTTTAGAGGTGGCCTCAGGTTCATCAGGGCGGCATGACGCCTTATTGTCTAGAGTTCAATCTCGTAACCATCAGGGTCGGAGACGTAGGCGAAAGGCAGGCCTGGCCGAAACTCACCCTTTTCTTTCAACGCCCCGCCGTGAGCAATGACTTGATCGATAGCCTGGTCTAAGTCAGCCTTGGTTTCCAGTTCAAACCCGAAGTGAAGAATGCCGCCGGTTGGTCCAGCAGGTTGCTCGTTAGTGGCCTGGTGCAGCGCGATGCGGTCGTTGGAGCCCGGGGTGTTGAGGAAGATGAGTTCCGGACCGTTGCGAAATAGTTCCTGGAGACCGAAAACCGTCTGATAAAAATTGAGGGAGCGTTGCATGTCTTTGACCATCAGGTGAATATGAGTTAACCCGCGCGTTTTGACCATGGATGACCTCCCAAATGCATCGTCGCGGCCTATTAGTCAACTAGTCTTTGTAGTCGACGTCGTATTGCATCGCGCCCACTATGTTGCCTTCGGTATCTTCAAAGTAGATCAGCGTGCCGACGGTGGGGATATAAAACTTGGGCATGACAATCTTGCCGCCGTTTGCTTCGATAGCCGAGATCGTATCGTCGATCGAGTCGACACCGAGTGTGCATTCAAAGCCATGCATCGGCTTCCCTTCCACGATCTGGCGCCTGCCCTGTAAAGCTCCGGCTAAGCTGGGAGCGCCATCGGTGCTGGTCTTGATCAAATAAAAACCTGGTGGACCCCAGGGCTCGAATTGCCAGGCAAACGTTTGCTCGTAAAACTTACGGGCGCGCGGCACATCGTCGGCATTGATAGAAAAGTGTCGGACATTATTCGGCATGGTAAGGTAACCTCTAGCGCTGGAATGATGTCGAGGGTTTCAGCCTTGGTTGAGCTTGATGCTTTGTACTTTGAAATCCGAACGCCAGGGTAAAAGTACAAAGCTCAAAGACGATAAGGCTCAAGACTCGGAAGATTAATTCTTACACGGCGTAATAACCGCAGACGCCGCCAGTCGTTCGCCGATGAACTTATCGACCTCCGCTTCAATCAACTCACCATTCACAACCCAGGTTTTTTCGATTAGCAAGTCGCCAGTTTGCGCCACCTTGCCAGGTTCGAGAAAGATATTCCAGGGTGAGCCCCAGTTGCGCGTGTCGCCGGTGAGTTGTCGATAGCCATAGTGAGCGGTCTTTTGTTTATCATCGCGTGATTCTGACTCAGTGAACACCGGATAGGGAGTACCCGCGTCGCCAAAAAACTTCTTTACCTCGTCACGCGAACCGTATTCGCTAACGCCGATCACCTGAAATCCCTGGTCCTTGTACTTCTCGTACAGTTTCGCGGCGATTGGCGCTTCATAGTGCCAATTACCGCACCACGGAGCGAAGTAAACGACCATCACGAGCTTCTTGCCGGCGATCAGCGTGCGCAAGTCGTCAGCTTTGTCAGACTGCAAATTCGGCAGCGACCAGTTCTTGTAGTTGACGGTCTTCTCCGCCAGCGGTGAATACTCATGATTTTGCGCCTGGGCCGCGAGTGGGGAAAGCGCCAGCGCGAAGAAGAAGATTAAGAGTCGTTTCATAGTAATGGCTCCGTAGCTGTCACGTTGTTTCGGAGTAAGGTTATTGGCCCGCGCTGGCAGTTGCGGGGGCTTCGGACAGTAGTGGTTTGACTGCTGCCTCCCAGCTGGCCCGGTCGCGGGCGCCGATAATTTTCTGACGAATTCGTCCCTGCCGATCAATGAGATAAGTAGTAGGCAGCACTGACTGCTCGAATTTTACCTTAGCGTCGCTGCCGCCGAGTAGTACCTCGTAATCGAACTTCGCCACATCTTGCTGGTAGGACTTGATCCCCTCAGCACTATCGTCGAGCGAGGCGCCTACCACTCTCAACCCCTGTGCTTGTAAATCGTGCTGCAACGAATTGAGCGCAGGAATCTCGTCGCGACACGGTATGCAGTAGGTGGCCCAGAAGTTGAGCAACACAACCTGGCCCTGTAGTTCACTTAGTCGGAATGGCTTGCCGGCAAGTGTCTGAAACTCAACATCCGGCACCGGCTGAAAAGCTGTGTTTGTTGGTGGAGGCTGCGGTGGTGGTTCCTTTACTTTTAACTGCAGAAGGCTTTCAAGGCTAGGAAACGAAGCCATGAAACGCGAGGTCGCCAACTTCGTCGACTGTCCAGTCATCACCAATAAGCCGACAAAGATCAGAACACAACCAGACACCACTTCCACCTTATGTAGATGCTTGCGGAAGCCGGAATAGAAACCGAGGAACTTTGATATTGCCAGTCCTGTTACTAAGAATGGAATAGCCAGACCTGCAGAGTAGAAGGCTGAGAGCACCAAACCGCTACGCCAGCCGCCACTCGTCGCCGCCAGACCGATAATTCCTCCCAGAATTGGACCAATGCAAGGCGTCCAGCCGGCAGCGAAGGCCATTCCCAAGGTCAGTGAACCGAGCATCCCCTTGGGTTTATCCTGCGAAAAGAGCCTCGTATCTTTGTACAGCGCAGAAATTTTCAACAGCCCGATCAGTTGTAGTCCAAAGGCGACGATGACAACTCCGCCAATGATGCGTACCCAGGGATTGCTGGTTAAGGCCGCACCGACTAGTCCGGCAGTCGTACCCAGGATCAGAAAGATCACACTCAACCCGGCATTGAAAGCGAGCGAGTTGAGGATTACAGCCTGCCGACTATTGCTGCCATCTTTGAGGCGATCAACGCTGACACCCGAGATTAGTGAAATATAGCCAGGCACCAGGGGCAGAACAC
>DATFRK010000258.1:0-8401 GCA_035263325.1 Pyrinomonadaceae bacterium
GGCTCTCGCTCCTTCGGGCCTAAATCCAGTGGCCCATTGCCTTACAAGCAAGGAACGATCCGCACATTGAATTGATGCGTCTGTAAGAGTTTAAGGTTCGCCAACTCGGTCTCGAGTGCCAGAACCGAGGCGACCGGCTGCTAAGTAAACTGCTGCCTGACATTTCCTGTCAAGACTTAATGACAATTAATTGCACGTTTTAAGTGCTGATTATACGGATTGACGCGCTTTAGTCGTAGTATTCGAGCCCCAGGTGAGTGATCAGATCTTCGCCGCGAAGATGGCGCAGCGTGTTTTTGAGCTTCATTAATTGAATAAAAATGTCGTGCTCAGGATACAAACCCGGAGCAGTTTGCGGAGATTTGAAGTAGAACGAAAGCCATTCCTGGACGCCTTTCATTCCGGCGCGTTGCGCGAGATCCAGAAACAGCGCGAGGTCGAGCACGATCGGCGCCGCGAGGATCGAGTCGCGACAGAGAAAGTCGATCTTGATCTGCATCGGATAACCGAGCCAGCCGAAGATATCGATGTTGTCCCAACCTTCTTTGTTGTCGCCGCGTGGCGGGTAGTAGTTGATGCGCACCACGTGTGAGAAGTCTTTGTAAAGGTTCGGATAGACTTCGGGCTGAAGAATGTATTCGAGCACTGATAGTTTCGACTCTTCCTTGGTCTTAAAAGAGTCAGGATCGTCCAGCACTTCGCCATCGCGATTGCCAAGTATGTTGGTTGAGTACCAGCCGTGTAGACCTAGCATGCGCGATTTCAGTCCTGGCGCGATGATCGTCTTCATCAGAGTTTGCCCGGTCTTGAAGTCCTTACCGCAAATCGCCAGCTTGTTCTTTTCGGCCAGCGACATCAGGGCCGCTACATCCACGGTGAGGTTGGGCGCTCCGTTCGCGAAGGGAATGCCGGATTTCAAAGCTGCATAAGCGTAGATCATCGAAGGCGCAATGGCTTTGTGATTCTCGCGCATCGCGTTTTCAAACGACTCAAGTGTCTTGTGAACTGGATGTGGCTTGAGAAAGACTTCGGTCGAAGCAGCCCAGATCATGACCACGCGAGAGCACTTGTTTTTCTTCTTCCACTCGGCAATCTCCTCGATCAGTTGGTTCGCCAGGTCCAACTTGTTTTTACCTGTCTTGACGTTGGTCCCGCTCAGGCGTTTGACGTAGTTCTGATCGAACACCGCCTTCATTGGCTTGACCTTGCGCAGTGGTTCCTTAAGGCGAGCCAGCAACTCCTTTTCCAGCACTCCGGCATTAAGCGCGGCGTCGTAGGCTGAGTCCGGAAAAATGTCCCAGGCCCCAAAGACCAGGTCTTTTAGTTGAGCCAGGGGCACAAAATCCTTGATTAACGGAACACGATTTTCGGTGCGCTTGCCGAGTCGGATTGTTCCCATTTGCGTGAGGCTGCCGATTGGTTGAGCGAAGCCCTTCTTAATGGCTTCCACTCCGGCAATGAAGGTAGTGCTTACAGCTCCCAGTCCAACCAGTAGTACCCCAAGTTTTCCTTCGGCAGGAAGTATCTCAGCGTGTTTCGCGACAGGCATTATTCTCTCCTTTGAAGTTCGTCACGGCATGATAACCGCCGGGACGAAGCCTCATGCGCCTGATCTTGCTCAATATTGGCGACAGATTGCGAAATGGGACCGCAATGGGAGCGCAGGCGAGCTGCCTGCGTTCCACTAACTCGAGACTAACCCTTTACGAAATTCTCTCGGGGTGGCCCCAGTAGCGAGACGAAATGCCTTGGTGAAGTGACTGGAACTCAAGTAGCCGACTTTCGCTCCCACTTGTGCGATCGACAGATCGGTATCGGCGAGCAGCGTTTGGGCGTGGTGGGCGCGAATGGCAGCCAGGTAGTTGTGGGGAGTGGCGCCCGTCAGTTTCTTGAAAAGACGTGCGAAATGAAACGGCGACAGGTAGGAGGCCGCTGCTAGATCTTTTAGGGAAAGATCCTGGTCAAGTTGCGCGTGCATGAGCTCGACCGAACGTCGAATGCGTCGATCGATCAAGCCGACTCGGGAAAGCTCCAGTTCGTCGGAGCGTCGCGCCGTGGAGTGTTGTCTTAGCAGTTGCACCAACAGCTGTTCAACTAACGCTCGCGTCACAATTTCCTTACCGGGCCTTTCCACAGTGAGTTCAGCAATCAGGTCGATGGTCAATTTGTTCAGCTTGCGATCGTTACGAATTGGGTCTGCAGTAAAAGTCACAGTCGATGTCGATACAATGAGTTTCATTCCCGCTGCCCGCTCAATCACAAGCGCTGATGAGAGGGTAAGAAACAGCAGTTCAAGTTCTTTGCTGGAAACTGATAGCGTGGCGGTTGGACCCAGTAGTAAGAAATCATTCGCTTCCAACTCGCCCTTTTTGAGACCCGACGTGTAACTAAGCTGACCGTCGATTACCGCGAGGAGGGCGTACGCCGAGATAGCCTGGTTATCCCAGTGAAGTTGTTTTACGCGCCGGTAATAGACCGAAAAGTCCGAACTTACAAGGAACCGACTGAGTTGAGACGGGGTCACGCTGCCCACTCTACGCGATTAGGTTTCGTTGCTTCAATCCGCGCGGATTGATTGACGCTTGACCAACATGCTGGCGGGATCATTAGTGATTAGAGTTTGGATACCCAATTTGTGGGCCTTGGCTACCCAGGCAGGGTTGTCGACTGTCCAGACCGCCACTTTGAGATTTGCTAAGAGGGCCTTCGCTATCGTGCCCCTGGTTGCCAACCGATGGTGCAGAGCAATTTCGTCGGCGCCGACGGCCGTAGCCTGGTCCACCAGTCGTTGAGCCGATGGCCAAAGCTGGCGGGTGAGCTTTGGTTCGAAGAGAGCCGCTGTTCTGAGCAAGGGATCGATTGTTTTGACAAGTTTGAGAGCGGCCAGGTCGAAGCACTCAATTATGACCTGACCTTTGCTGGGGTGTTGCTTCAGCAACTGGCAGCAAGCGCTGACCAATTCACGTCGTTGTGAAGGCTCGGGCTTCATCTCCAAATAAAAGACAATTCCTGGGGCAGGGAAGGCGACGAACAGTTCTTCCAGGGTAGGAATTGTTTGGTTCACAAATTCATTGCTGCCTGGCTGGAGTCTTTGTGAGAACCATGCCGCAACGTTTACTCGTTGGAGTTCGGCGACAGTCAGGTCAGAAACTGGTTCTGGTCTTAAGCCGGTGCGACGCAGAGTCTTGTCGTGAATTATTACCGGTACTCCATCTCGCGAGAGTCGGACGTCGAATTCAATACCGTCAGCGCCTGATTTCAGGGCCAGGTCAAAAGCGGCGAGTGTGTTCTCCGGGGCGAGTGCTGATGCCCCGCGATGACCAATGATCAGAGGTTTGACGCTCATTCGACGAGGGAAACTTAGGTTGTGCGTGAACCGAGCGACTCGGGAAAACAGGCCTAGGTGGAAATCAACCTTCGGGGTTGTAAACAGCTCGCTTGAGACTGATATCGAAGGTGCCGTAGGCAGTCTTGACGCGGACGCTTACGGGCACATGGCGGCTGTCGTCAGTAAGCCAAAGTTGGAATTGTCCTTTCTCATCGTCGATCAGTTTGTCTGGCCCAAAAAGATCCGGATCGACTCTTACGACATGAACTTTTCCCAGGACCGTTTTCATTCGCTTCTTCTCGATAACGTTAATAGGCACTCGATAAATACGACCGCCGTTACCGATGAAGATGTCGAACGACTTGCCTACTTCCAACTTGTGTGTGCGAATAAAGTAGATAGCTGACAGGACGTCCTGCAATTGTTGGCCGGAAAAGTCTGTGATGATGGTGCGAGGCTCGCTGGCAGTATTGTTCGGATCTCGCTGGGTCCAGTACATCTTCCCCTTGCTTTGATCGAAGGTCATCTCTGTTGCTCGAACTCGTTTGCCTTGCTCATCGAGACCGGTGTTTTTCTGGACCGTGAACGTGACTGGCTCTACGACAGATTCGATTCGTTCCCGAAACTTTAGATTGAACAGGCGAGTGAAGAAACCTTTGCTGGAAATGTCGGCGCTAAACGTTAAGAAGTAGGGTGGTGGGTCAGCTGCCTCAGGAGATGTCTTGGGTGGATCGACTGTTGGAGTTCGCGCAGCGCTCAACTTGAAGTCGGCAACGTCCAATTTCCTCAGCAACGATCGCGTAAACTCTGCTTCATAGAAAAGCTGCTCAGAAGGTTCGAAGGGCCGCGCTGTCATGGCCGGCACTGCCTTCTGTGCTTCGACCACAGCTGGACCAGTTGCCCTTCCGGCGAGGAGCAGGACAGTCAAAACAAGCAGAAGAATGATTCGCGGCCACCGAGTCATTTTAAATAGTAGGTCTTGAGCAACAACAGTCCCCAGGCAAAGACTAGTCCGAGTGCAGCCCGGTATTCACGGTAACGCAGGTAGAGCTCACTGTCGAATTTAGTACCTGCTGTGCGGTTGTCACGATAGGGGGTGAGACGAGGCAAAAACAGAGGTACAGCCCTTTTGTAACGTTCGTACTCTTCTCCGAAAAGATCAGCAATGCTCGAGGCTTCGACGCGCATCACTGGGAAATAGATGCCAAGAAAGAGGGCCGCGAACAGTAACGCTAAAATCCACCGACCAGAAGCGATTGTAAAGCCAAGTCCCAACAGGAAGCTGCCCAAGTAGAGAGGATTTCTGGTGTAGGCATAAGGTCCGGAAATCGCCAACTGAGAATTTTTGCGGATATGTCCTGAGGCCCAGGCGCGAATGGCCAAGCCAATAAGGGAAACAATGGCCCCGGCGAGGAGGGCGAGCGGAGTCGGTCTGGCTAGCAAGATAAAGACCGCGCCACACACGAACCCGAGCGGCACACGCCAACGTTGAATCCAGGTACCCCCTCTTCGCATCTTGTGTCAGTAATTAGCGCTCAGCTGCGAGTGGAAGAGTCCTCGCAGTGGGGCTTTGACCTTTCGTGCTCAATCTCTTGTCAACGGCCCGAAGCACTCGCTCAACCTCAATATCCATACAGATCCACATCGAACAGGAGCGGCGGTGGCAATCGACGCGACAACCGATGTCGGTTCTCTCCACACAAACGTCCTCCGATTTTGGACTTCCGTTACGCCACCATTCGGTCGGTCCAAAAAGACCGACGATTGGTGTTCCTGCGGCCACTGCTAGATGTGTTGGCCCTGTATCCCCCCCGACATAAATTCGCGCCTGCCGCACCAGTGCATAGAACCCTTTCAAGGACAGACTGACGAGCCGCGTTTTCCCCGAACGAGAGGTCTTTCTCACCGTTTCTGCCAGTTCCAGCTCACCAGGACCGTAGGTCACCAGGCTGTGGAGGCCAAAATGCGACCAGATCGCGTCAGCGAGCTCGCCAAACCGTTCCGCGCTCCAAAGCTTTGTCGGCCATCCTCCTGCGGGGTTTAGTACCGCATACTTACCTGCGGTCTCGGCGGCGGCAGCGTGGGCCTCAGCTTCGTGTTCAGCTCCGATTCCTATCGGAAAAGCGAGATCAGAAGACTGCGCTGGGACGTCGATACCCAGCGCACCACTCACGAGTTGCAGTGCTTTGTTAATGACGTGGGTCTGCTTGGGAACGTAAATCTTCTTGGAAAGCAGAAATCCGCTGGCGGGTTCGCGGAGTCCTTCACGAGAATACCCAAAAATGCGACGCGCGCCGGATAGGCGCGCGATCGAAGCTGACTTTAATAATCCTTGAAAATCCAGGGCGACGTCGAAGGCTGAGGCACGTAACCGACGTAACTGCTGGCGCGGTGCCCGCAGCGTCTCCCCAGACATCAGCCCGCGCCTCAACGCCTTCGTGTCGACTTCGATGAGACGATCGAGAAGTGGGTTGTCTTTCAAAATTTCAGAACTTCGATGTTCTACCACCCAGGAGATCTCGGCGTCGGGTATACCCTGACGTATCGCTGCCACAGCCGGCAACGTATGTACGATATCCCCGATGCTTCCGAGTTTTACTACTAAAATCCGCATATCATTGGCGTGCTTGACCGGGTCTCGTTGGTTCACTGTATTCCAATCACGACTCTCATGGCCAAAAACACTCTAACAGAAGCACGCAGACCCACCCCCCAGTACGCTCGATTATTCGCCAATCCAATTTATCGGTATTAAAATCCGAAAAATCGTATAGAGAATTTCGTCAAACTTAAGAAGGGAACGGGCCTTAAAGCAACTCCCTCATATACGCGTAAACGCAAGTAAGACTTGACTTATCAAAAATCTTCTACGAGCGGCAGTCGTTTTCTGCTGTATCTCTCTTGCTAGGCGTTTAAGCATCTGCATTTTTAAAGCGGTCAACCTGAGATCTCTAAAGTTAGTTGATTTGACCGCACCATCCGGTCGCTGCCGCTCCCGGCTCTCTACTGGGGCGGAGACTTAAAGCGCCCCAGGATTTCTGAAGTTGAATGATCCTTCGGGTCACCGACAATCGCAACCCTGCCACCGTATGAACGTACGACCTCACGTTCTGGGACGCTGTCTTCGGTGTAGTCGGTGCCCTTTGCATGAATGTCAGGCATTAGCGCCAGCAGTAGTTCCGCTACAGTTGCTTCCTCGAAAATCGTTACATAATCCACAGACTCGAGCGAGGCAATCAGCTCCGCACGTTCGACTTCTCCCACAATGGGCCGTCCTTCGCCTTTTTGCAGCGCTACCTGTTTGTCTGAATTCACCCCGACTACCAGCAAGTCACCCAGCGCCCGTGCCCCCTTCAGATAACGCACATGTCCGACGTGTAGCACGTCGAAACAACCGTTCGCAAACACGATGCGGGCTCCGTTTTTCCGTACTTCGCTTACACGCTGGACCAGTTCCTGGCGCTCCAGTATTCGAGCCCGGGCGTCAGTGGGGTTTGGGTCTCCGGTCATTTTCATCTTAAACGTCTGACAGGAGGGACGCCTCGAGTTCCGAGGCGGTGACAGAAGCAGTACCGCGTTTCATAACCACCAGACCGCCAGCATAATTTGCCAACCTGGCGGCATCTGAAAATGAGGCATCGCATGCCAGTCCCAGGGCAAACGTTGCGATAACCGTATCGCCGGCACCCGTCACGTCAACTGGTTCCAAGGCACCCACAGCTTCAATGTGGAGTGGTGACTCTTGATTTTCAAGCAGCATCATTCCTTGACTACCCCGGGTTACAAGCAAAGCCTGATAACCCAGTAGTTGTTTCAGCCTTACTGCCGCTTCTTCCAGTTGGCTTTGCGAGACGATTGGCACCCCAACGATGTGTTCAACTTCGTCTTCGTTTGGCGTTGCCGAAGTGAATCCCGAAAAGTCTCCCAAGCGAAAACGTGAATCGACCAGCACAGGAATTTTACGCGCAGCAGTTGATTCGCGTATGAGATTAACCAGGCCGCCATCTACGGTACCGTAGTTATAATCTGAAATGACCAGACCGTCAGTGGTGGAAAGCAGCTCACGCAGTCGATCGGCCAACGAAGATCTCAATTGCGGATCAGAGGGATTGTCAGCTTCGTAATCAACCCGAATAACTTGCTGCCTGGTGGAATGGGACTGACCTGCCAGAATTCGCATTTTGGTGGGGGTCTGATACTCGTCGGAAAGCAGAAACCCTGACGTATCAATTCCTCGACCTTGCAGCCTGGCGCGTAGTGCCTGACCAGCTTCGTCGTTCCCGGCAACGCTGATCAGCGAGACTGATGCTCCCAGTGAAGCGAGGTTCATCGCACAGTTGGCCGCGCCACCAGGGACCGTTTCGGTGTGGTCGTGTCGCAAAATAAAAACCGGAGCTTCGCGGGAAACTCGGCTGATGATTCCATGCAGAAAACGATCAGCAATGGCGTCGCCGACAATGGTTATGTGACGTTCAGGGAAGTGTCGAATAACTGCCAGTAAGCGTTCCTGCATTGTGGTAGCCTGGGCACTCAAATCGTCACCTCGGTCGGACTGGAAAATTGGGACTTTCTTAAATCGACTATTGACTGGACGGCCTCAAGCAGATCCTCGCAAACTAGATCTGGTTGATACTGCCACGAGCTCCGTTGGTGTTCCCATTCGCCTCGACCATAACCGGACAAAACAAACGCTGACCGTAGGCCGGCATTTACCGCGAGTTCAATATCGCTGTAACGATCGCCAATCATCCAGCTCGCGCTCAGATCAATGGGAAAGTCCTCAGTGGCCCGCTGAATCAACCCTGGCCTGGGTTTGCGACAATTGCAATCAAGCCGGTAAGGCGCCTCACCCACGGATGGATGGTGAGCACAATAATAGATGGCATCGAGGTATGCGCCGCCGCCTTGCAGCTCGCGGTTAAGACGATCATGAACTGCCAGCACCATCTCTTCGGAGAAATAACCGCGGGCAACGCCTGCCTGATTTGTGATACCGATTGCTAACCAACCATTGTCATTCAGTATCTTTACCGCTGGCGCCGAATAAGGAAAAAGTTGGAAGCGCGACACGTG
>DATFRK010000259.1:0-5908 GCA_035263325.1 Pyrinomonadaceae bacterium
CCTGGCGACATCCTCGGCTGCGATGGGCTGGAAACGCACCGGCGGCAAGCGGACTATGTTGCCCTCAGTAGCGGAGTCGGCGATGCCCTTCAGAAACTCGAAGAACTGCGTGGCCCGTATGATCGAATACGGGATCGAGGATTCTTTGATCAACGTCTCCTGAGCTACTTTCGCCCGGAGGTAACCGCTGTCGGGCAAACGGTCGCTGCCGACGACGGACAAGGCCACGTGATGTCCTACGCCTGCGGCCGCTTCGGAGCTGAGCAAGTTTCCGGTAGACGTCTTGAAGAACTCCATCACCGCCGTTGCCTCGAACGATGGCGAATTAGAAACATCGACGACCACCGAAGCGCCCTTCAGCACTTCGGCAAGTCCTTCACCGGTGATCGTATTTACTCCCGAGGCGGGTGACGCCGCGACAGCCTGGTAGTCTTGCTCGGTCAGTTTCGAAACCACCTTTGACCCTATGAGCCCAGTGCCACCGATAACCACAATCTTTATATTTGACTTTACCGTATTAGCCATTCATGACCTCCTTATTCAGTCCTTGTACTACATTTGCATACCGTCTTTCGTTGTGATCGTACTCATATTTAAATCTCCCTCTCTATTTTCTGTTGCTCTTCAGATTTAGTGGCCAAAGTAACTCCTCTGCCGAGAAGTGGCACTCAAATGAAGACAGAGATGATCGGAAGGAATATTATAAAGTGACGCAGTATCGATCGGTTCGATAAATGTTTGCACAATTCCTTGCATTTGAGCAGTTGCTCAAGTGCCACACAGGAGTGAACGCATCGGTTAAAACTTGGGTACAGTTTGATTCAGTGACCATGATAAAACGCACGTTCATTGGACTTTTTACTGGTCTTTTAGGCGGTGCCATTTTTGGCGCCGTGGTAATTTTGGCTCTTTTTTTGCCCCAGTATCTTTTCGGTCATTCATTCTTTGAAAGGCTCAAACATCTAGTTTTCTTCGCTTGTTTATTTGGTGGGGTTTATGGTCTCGTTCCCGGCGGCATTATCGGACTCATCGTTGGTACTTTCGCACTCCGTAAGCTCTACGGAGCTTTAACAGGTGCTAACGTGATCCTGATTCTGGCCTTGTATCTTGCAAGTACCGCATCCTTTGCCAGGGTGCACGTCTACTTAACTATTCTGTCAGCACTATCAGCAGCGGCTCTCGGAGCACTAATTGCAATGATTATCAAATGGTTTGGTTATGACAACTTATTTCAAACGCGATCTATTTGATTTTCTAAAGGAGCTGAGCGTCAACAATAACCGGAACTGGTTTCAGGCGAACAAGTCTCGCTATGAACAGCAAGTCCAGGCTCCATTTCTGCGTTTGATCACCGAACTCGGCCCCGGATTAAAGAAGATCAATCCCTACTTTGTTGCCGATCCCAGGCCAAGCGGTGGATCAATGATGCGTATCTACCGCGACATCCGATTTTCCAAAGACAAGAGTCCCTATAAGACCTTCATTGCCGCGCACTTTCGTCATAAACAAGGAAAAGAAGGAGCGACGCCCGGGTTTTACCTTCGTCTAGAGCCGACGGGATCATTCATTGGAGCGGGAATCTGGCGTCCCGAGTCGGCAGCTTTGAAGCAGATTCGTGCGCGGATCGTGCGCTATCCGAAGGATTGGCAACGAACCACTGATAATGTGAAATCGCAACTGCCCCTCACTTTCGGAGGTGAGTCGTTGACGCGGCCGCCGGCAGGCATTGATGCAAGCCATCCTCTGATAGACGATCTAAAACGCAAAGACTTCGTCATTGGAGCTCGACTCATTGACCGCCAGGTCTTGGGCAGCGACTTCTTAGATCTTTTGCTCGCCAGGATTTCTGCTGCTGATCCTTTCGTCCGGTTCCTCTCGCGTTCCGTAGGTTTGCGATAACCCCAGAGTGCATCGCTGCGTCAAAGATCTTACTCGCTCGGGTTGTGAGGTCAGCGGAACGCAAGCTTCGTGTTAGCGTTCCATCAAGATCGAAAACCACAAGTTTCATTCACATACTCTAATATTCTCGTTGACAAGGTTGTGGTTCTCGATGAGACCACGCGGCTAAACGGTCGACTTGTGCTCCACAAGCGACTCGATGTGGCCCGAGTTGACCGTGACATCCCGTCGCTGCCGCTCCGGGTTCTCAATCTCTATTTCCAGCGGTTGAAGCGAGAGGCAAATAGCCTGCTCCAAAAGACGGCAAGCGTGAAGCTAAGGACTACAATCAGTCGTTCCATTGTCCGGGGCGCTCCTTAGAAAAAGGGACTTCTGGTAAGTTCCTGGGTCAGCGCAATGGTCTGATCGGCTAGATTTAACTGGGCTAACGTTGGCGGGAAATATCGCGAACGAAAGTTACGATCGCGTTAGATAAGATTTAAATCGAGCTTAAGCTGCTGAACTTCCTTCAGGACGACGGCGACTTCCCAAAGTTAACTTCATTGTGAGATTTGCGTTTTTGCGACAGACTGTAGACTAAGCTCATCAGCTCAATTCGTCGAAACTGTTACTTCCCTCGAGACTGGAAGTAGCAAACGGTGATTTACGAAAGGAGAGATCATGAAAAGTGCAGCCGATTTAAAGCGTCAAGAGCCAATAGATGTGGAAGTCGATCCGCGACTCTCGCGAGGAGTGAAGGCATTTTTGAGGGTACTTAATTCTGCGGGTGGCCCGCCGCTTGAGAGCTTACCGCCACTCGAGGCTCGCGAAGTGCTCGTTGGTGCACAGGCCTCCGCTCCGGTGGATCTTTCAGGCATCGCTGAGTCGGAGAAGACAATCACGGCTGATGGCTACACGATCAAACTGAACCTCGTGCGGCCTGAAGGTGTGACGGGCAAGCTTCCGGTCTTCATCTTCATCCATGGCGGCGGCTGGGTGCTTGGCGATTACCCGACGCACAAGCGAATGGTGCGGGACCTCGTCGTCCTTACCGGCTTTGCTGGAGTCTTCGTTAACTACACTCGTACGCCCGATGCCGCGTATCCGCAAGCCATCAATGAAATCTACGCCGCAACGAAGTGGGTGGCTGAGCACGGTGATGAGATTGGCGTGGACGGGAAAAACCTGGCGGTGGTCGGCAACAGTGTCGGCGGCAATATGACAGCTGTGACTGCATTGAAGGCGAAGGAGCAGGGCGGCCCAGCGATCAAAGTTCACATCATGATGTGGCCGGTGACGGACGCTAACTTCGAAAGGGAATCATTCAAGCAGTTCGGTGAGAAGCGCTTTCTTACCACGACATTGATGCAGTGGATGTGGGATCTCTACACTACCGACCCGAAACAGCGCAAAGAAATCCATGCCTCGCCGTTGCAAGCAACTCTCGAACAGCTTAAGGGATTACCACCCGCGTTGATTCAGGTTGCTGAAAGCGACATCCTGCGCGATGAAGGCGAGGCGTACGGTCGAAAGCTGGACGAAGCCGGCGTTAAGGTCACGACGGTTCGTTATGACGGGATGATTCACGACTTTGGCTTGCTGAACGGTTTAGCTGAAGAGCCGGCAGTCCGTTCTCTGTTTGAGCATGCAGCCGCGGAACTGAAGAAATACTTGAAAGTGTGAAGTCGAGCTGGGTTAAGTGATCCGGACCAACGAGTTGCAGATCTGACGTTCTGAGCTAGCCAATCGGTAGTCGAACCTGGAAACAGGTGTCGCCGGGCTTTGATTCGAAACGAATGTTGCCGCGGTGTTTTCGGACGACGCGGGCTACCGTGTCTAAGCCCAGTCCCGTTCCTTCTCCGACGGCCTTTGTCGTGAAAAAGGGTTCGAAGATCCGCGATCTGACGGACTCCGGTATACCCTCGCCGTTATCACGTATCTCCACCAGGATGTCGGTCGGTTCGCGACGGGTGCGTACCTTGAGTTTTCCACCCTGGCTCATAGCATCGACTGCGTTAACTATCAGGTTGGTCCATACCTGGTTGAGTTCGCTGCCGTAGGCCTTGATTCGAGGCACCGATTCATCGTAGTCACGCGTGACGGCGATGTCCTTTTTTCTTAACTTGTATTTCAGGATCAGCAGTGTGTTCTCCAACCCTTTGTGGAGGTCTACTTCCTGGACCGATGCCTGGTCCATGTAGCTATATTCCTTGATGGCGCCGACCAATTCCGATATGCGGCCAGTGGCAGTCTTGATTTCACCGGCTAGTTTCGCCGCGGCCAGTTGACTGTTGACTCGAAAGAGCACGTCCGCGATCGTTGCCGGCGGAATCTCTCCGAGGAGCTGTTCAAGTGCCGGTGAGTCCAATCCCGCTTCGACCAGGTTGGGCGAGAGCTTCCACGGATCCGCTATCTCATGTGCTTCGAGCCACGTCGAGAGCGCATCTTCCCGGTCACTTTGATCGAGCGAGCTCAACGGCTCAGCCGTATGGTCAATGGCCTTACTTTCGAAAGCGGCGATTGCTTCCTGCTGCTGCTCCGTAAGATCGTGCGCGCAGAGCCGCATATCAGCGGCGCGCAACTCTGTTAGCGTGGTAATCAGATCGTTGGCCGCGCGGGTTGCACCGGCTGCCGGGTTGTTGAGCTCGTGAGCAAGTCCGGCTGAGAGTTTGCCGAGGGCCATCAACTTGTCTTGCTGTTGGTCCAGGGTGGTCGCTTCGCGCACCCGATCACTCAGGATCCAGACCAGCCGTTCAACCAACAAGGGCATCCGCTGCATCATCTCCGGAAAAAGACGAACCGGGAATCGTAACAGCCGTACACCTGTCACAGCGTGTCCTGTTACTTGAAAAGCAGTCATCCGGGAAAAGGGCAGCATGCCGGTTACTTCCCTTGATTGTTCTCCGGCTCGGGCGATGTAGATCATGTCGTGGTCGTTTTCATCCCAGTACGCGTGCACTTCGCCTTCCAGGTAGACCACCATGGCATCCGGCTTGTCGCCTTTCTGAAAGACAACGTCTCCCGTCACGTAACGAAGGTCTTCACTGTTACTGGCAAACCACTGCAACTGGTCGTCGGGTAGATCGGCAAACACCCGAACTCGGCGCAGGGCTTCGACTTTGTCATCGGGAGAAGAGTTCCAGGGAACGATGAAGTCGACGCCGCCCGAAACTGACTCCGAGACATTCGCTCCATCTTTCTTCGTTTCTTCCATTGCTCACACAACCTTGCTGAGATACTGATGCACGAACGACACGGCGACGGATCCTTCACCTACGCCTGATGCAACCCGCTTGACCGAACCGTGTCGCACGTCGCCTACGACAAAGATGCCGGGAACATTTGTTTCCAGGAGTCCCGGATTGCGTTCGAGCTTCCAACTGGTGGGCCGCTTGCCATCGCGAATCAGTTGAGAACCGGAATAGATAAAGCCATGCTCATCGCGTTCAACGAGGTTCGCCAGCCACTCTGTGTTTGGCGCGGCTCCGATCATGATGAATAAACAGTTGGCAGGAACTTTGCTGGTCTGGTCCGTGGTCGCGCAGTGGATGGAAATGTGTTCGAGATGCCCATCGCCGTGAGCTTCTACGACGGAAGTGTTGAATTCGATTTGAATGTTTGCCGTGGCGGTTAGTTGATCAATCAGGTATTGCGACATTGACGCAGCGAGTGACGAGCCGCGCACGAGCATGACGACGCGTCGCGCGTAGCGAGAGAAGTACATTGCGGCTTGTCCGGCACTGTTGGCGCCGCCTACAACGAATACGTCTTCGCCTCTTGTTAACATCGCCTCGGTCATTGCGGCGCCGTAGTAAATTCCGGCCCCGGTTAACCGTTCCACTCCCGGCGCCTCCAGCTTGCGCCACTGCACACCGGTCGCAACCAACAAAGCATGACAGCTGAGTTCGGCTCCGTTGGCCAGTTTGAGAAAACGATATGGACCATCCACTCGAACCTCAGTGGCCTCCGCCGAAATAATCTCAACGCCAAATCGTCTGGCCTGGACCACGGCGCGGCGCGCAAGATCGGC